>JAZOWJ010000198.1:0-4391 GCA_045659125.1 Acutalibacteraceae bacterium | reverse complement strand
TGCAGCAATCAGGCGGTGATATTCGAGTGTGTCTGCAGGGTCATCCGTTGTGCAGACGCAGGCAACATTGCTTTTTTCAATCAGCTCACGGGGTGTGAAGCCGCCGGCGGCAATCTGTGCATTGCAGCTTTCCCAGATGGCATCTGCGGTTTTCGGGCTCAGGGTTTCGGTAATGCCGAAATAGCGCTGCAATTCAAGATGTGTCCAATGATAAAGCGGATTGCCGGGCATCTGCGGAAGAGCAGAAGCATAGGCCTTGAATTTTTCGTAAGCAGAAGCATCTCCTGTGATGCAGCTTTCGCTGATACCGCAGCCGCGCATACCGCGCCATTTGTAATGGTCTGCACCCAGCCACAGCTCGGTGATGTTTGCAGGTGCCTTGTTTTCATAAATTTCCTTGGGCTGCAGGTGGCAGTGCCAGTCAAAAATGGGCTCATCCTTGCAAGCAGCGAACAATGCTTTGGCAGTGGGGGTGGAAAGCAAAAAGTCTGCGTCCATAAAAGTTTTCATAGTTATTTCTCCTGTGAATTATTTTCTGTTTATATGATGTCTGCCTGCATCCTGACGCGTTCAATTGCGCCTGCAGAGCAGATTTTGTGTACTTATGACGGTGAAAATTTATTGGTTGATTGTGTCCTCAAGGTCGCCGAGTGTCCAGCTGTCATTCGTGACGGTGATTTTGTCGGAAAGGGTGTCGCTGACGAGCATCGAGCCGTCCTTGCACAGAAATACTGCACCGACATTGTAGTCACGCAGCACCTGCAGGGTCTGCTGTGTCAAGCCGTGGATAAACAGCACCGTGGACAGTGCATCACTGACAATACCGCTTTCGGCTACGACCGTAACGCCGAGAATATCGTTTTCAACGGGCATGCCTGTTGCTGCATCAAGAATGTGGTGATAGGTCTTGCCGTCCTTTTCAAACTGCTTTTCATAGCTGCCCGAGGTTGAAATTACGAGCTTGCCGCCGTTTCCTTCGGTGCGCAGTGCGAGAGTTGCACAAAAATCGTCCGTGTCGCCGTGCGGATCACGCACACCCACAGTCCAATGCTCTTCATCGGGGTGATTGCCGTATAAAAGCACTGTACCGCCGACGGAAAGAACAGCAGGGGAAAATTCCCTTTGCAATGCAGGCAGTGCACTTGTGCAGGCAATGCCCTTGCCGAATGCGCCGAGGTCAATTTTTTGACCTTGCGCCTTGTTGATGCTCAATCGTTCCTCGGTCAGTGTCAGCTTCTGCTGGTTGACCGTCTGCAAGGCTTCTTCAAGTGCCTGTGCATCGGGCAGAGTGGGATTTTCGGTATCAAATCCCCATAATTCGCTGACCGCACCGATGGTGATATCCAGCACACCGCCTGTGGTGTTGCTGACAGAAAGGCAGTCGCCGATGATGTTAAAGGTGTCGCGGCTGACAACCTGTCCGTTTTTGGATTCGTTGATTTTATAAACATCCGAATCTTCAATATTAGCCGAAAGCAGACTGTCGGCTTCGTTGATGTAAGAAAGCACATCGAGTGCCGTCTGCTGTGCATTTTCCGAGCCGTAAATGCGGACGGTCACAACACTTCCCATGGCAAAGCCGACCTGCTCATAATATTCCGTTTCTGCTTTACACGCACACAACGAGAGCAAAACAAGCACTGCTGTCAGCAGGGCGATGCATTTTTTGCACATGATGTCACTTCCTTGCTTATTGTTGTAATATTTTTTTGCAGAGGCTGTCATAAATTTCCTTCTTGAACCAGCCTGTTTTCTGCAGCTGCACATTTTTTGCAGACAGAATGCTGAAGCCGATTCTTCCGAAATTTCCTTTTTGCATCAGCACATTGCTGTGCAGCCTTGCTTCCTGAATATCGGTGTATAAAAATCGTCCTGTTTTTTTGTTCAGAATGCCGCTTGAGCAGCAGATGATGCTGTCCTCAAGGCTGATTGTACGGGTTTTCTGTGACAGCACACCCGATACGATGCCGAGCACAAGTACAGCAGCGGTCAGAACATAACCGTACGGCGGAAAGCCCCATGTGATTGCAAGCACTGTCGGTGCTGCAAGGGCTGTGAGCAGAAAGGCAGGAATGAGTGCCGCTTTTTCTGACACAAGCGGTTGCTTTGTGCTTTTGTAGGCAGGAAGCAGCTCGTCAATCAGCTGCTGTGCACGGTCTTTTTTTATAAGCAGGCACAGTCGCGGGGATTCATTTTTTTCATTTCCGAGTCCCACAACAGCCAGCTCCACACTGCAAAGACCGAACAGCCTTGCAAGCAGGCTTTGCTTTAAGAAAACGGCCTTGACTCTTGTTTTTTCAAAGGCATAATTCTGTGTACGCAGCTTGCCGTGTGAAATAAAAATGCGTTTTTCGTCGGCTTCAAGACGAAAATCTGCAAGATTGAGCATACCGTACAGCAGGGAAATTGCATACATCGCGGCAGAGATTCCGAGGGCCTTCAGTGCATCCTGCAGGTCCATCGCGTTTTTGCCGACAAACATCGGCAAAAATACAACAAGTGCGGTTGCAATCTGCACAAAGGGAATGCTCAATAGCTGATGCCGCAGTGCATCCGAAGTTGAAAAGGCTGCAAGCAAATGTCGGGGCAGCTCGGGCTGCTCTTGCTGATGATTCTGCAAAGCAAGTAATGCTTCCTTGAGCTGCTGTGCTGTATCCTTTTTCAGAATAAAAATAAAATCCGATTTGTCGGCGGTTGCGGCCGAGTTAATGTCTATTTTTACCTTTGCCGTGCCGACAAGCTTTTCAAAAACATTCTGTGAAATGTTAACGGTTGTGATGCTGCTCACGGGCAGCTTGGAGGTTTTTTTCAGCAGTGTTCTGCGCTCGGAAAACAGCATCTCATTTTCAATGTGAAAAAAGGTGCGGCTCCAGCGAAGTGCGCTCACGCAGACAACAACAAGCAAAAACAGCACAATGCCTGCAGAGCCCAGAAGCACCGAAAAATTTCCGCTTAATACCTGCAGCAAAATCATTTTCCAATAATGCAGTGAAAAAAGGTCAGCGGTATTCTGCGTTTGTGCCGTCAGCATGTTGCCTGCAAGCAGCACGAGAAACAAAAAGGATGCTCCGATTTTTTCGAGAATATAGGTCGGGTGATTGCGGCTCGGCTTATTGAACATCGTCGTCACCCTTTTGTGTGCGCAGCTTCTGTGTGATGATGCGGTTGAGTGTTTCGCTGATTTCTTCCGCTTTTTCAAGCTCTAAAAAGCGCATGGTTGCCTTTGCACCTGCCGTTGTCACGGTCACCTTGGCAACGCCGAAGCGTGTGTCAACAGGACCGCGTGTAATGTCAATCTGATGAATGCGGTCGATGGGCACAATGGTGCGGCGGATGTAAAAAATACCCTCCACGATTTCAATTCTGTCATCGGCAAGCAGGTATTTGTAACGACGAAAGCGCACAATCGGTGCAGCAATGGCCCATACAAGAGCCAGCAGAACAACAATGGCACACAGCACCAAGCGAAGTATGCCGTAGCCGTACATGGGCAGGAAATAAAGACCTGCACACACCGCAGCACCTGCAAAAAGGCCTTGCAGAATGGCGGTGATCATAAGAACAGGCTTTGCTTTTTTTGTAAGAGGACTGTATTGCATCAATCGTTGTTTCCTTTTATGAAATTAAGAATCATTTCCTTGCTGACCGTGCCTGCAAAAAAGGAGGCTGTGCCGAGCAGACGGGAAAGCGGGTTCGGATCCCATTCGCAGGACCTTGCGGCTTCAATGCCCATGTCGGACAGAACGGGCAGCAGGCCAGTCATGCGTTCTTTGAAATCATGGTAGTTTTTGTTTTCTTTTTTTGTCCAGCCCGTTTCGCTGACGGCAGCAAAGCGCGGCCATGTCATGTAGCAAAGACGGTCAAAATCGCGAACATGCTCGGTCCAGATGGGGGCTTCCACACCGATGGTGTTTTCGGCAGCCTTCTGCCCCTTGATGACGGGATTTGCGTTATAGGTTTTGGACACGGGGGTCATTTCGTAGGGATAGTCGGTGTAGTAGTGGTAATAGTCGGAATAAATCAGCTTGCCGCCCTTGTTTGCGAATGCGGGGCATTTCTTTTTGCGGTCCATCCAGTTCTGAATCACAAGACCCTTTGGCAGCACATCGCTTGCAAGTGTTTCGTTCCAGCAAATCACCTTGCGTCCCTTGTCTGCAAGATAGTCGGCAATGCGGCAGGTCATGTAGCCCTGCAGCTGCTCTTCGTCGGTAAAGCCGAGTGTTGCCTTGCGCTTTTGGCAGTGCGGACAGGTTTTCCAGTATTTTTTCGGCGCTTCGTCACCGCCGATGTGGATGTATTCGTCGGGGAACACCTCACACACCTCGTCAAAAAGCCTGAACAGGAAGTCAAAAACCTCTTCCTTGCCTGCGCAAAGAATGTCGGGGAAAATG
>JAZOWJ010000197.1:0-4348 GCA_045659125.1 Acutalibacteraceae bacterium | reverse complement strand
GTGTCTCGCCTTCTTCTTCAGTGCTGCTCCCCATCCCGATGAGCGCACCGATTTCATCAGGACTCAGCACCGGATTTTCCCCGTCCCCTGCCAACAGAACACTGGAGCCGTTGTGCGGCGTTGCAAGCGTAACAATAGAGTAAATGCGATGTCCGTTATCCCCCTTGAAAAAAGCGGACAATGTGCCGTCGGTGGTGGTATTGCGTTCTTCCGCACTGCCTGTCGCCAGCATGCTTGCAAACAGCCTTGCAGTGGTGCCGCCGAAGGAATGGCAGATAAGATTGATTTTATTTTCTTCATCGAACGCATCAATCAGCGCTCTGCCCGTATAATCCTCTCCGTAGCGGGCATGATTGCACCGTGCGGAATGTGCTTCTCCGTAATCCACGACCGTACCCGTCAGCTGCGCATACAGCTCGCAGGCTCTGTCCCATGCACTGTGGTTCGGTGCAACGGATGCTGCATAGCAGGAAAAGCCCTGCTCACCGAGATAAGTCATCAGGTCACCGCCACGCATACCCCAATAGGGCAGATAAGAATACAGGTCATCATAGCTGCCCCAGCCTGACAGACCATGCACAAACACAAACGGATAATCGGTTTGCTTTTCTGTGGTCTGCGACTTCACAAAATCGCCCGTGCTGCCGAGCAGAACAGACAAAAACATAAAAAAGCTGATTATTTTACAAGCAATATTACGATAAAAAGCGGTCACGTTACACTCTCCCTTTCTCACAAGAAGAGTATACCATGCCGCTTTTTATTATGCAAGATTTTATGCAGATAATATTTTAACTGTGCAGATTTATCCGAGAGAATTGATCATGGAAAGCAGATTCACATAGAGCTCCTTGACATCGCCTGTTTTCAGCAGGCCGCCCTGCAGTGCCATGTGGTCACCGTCATAGGTGGGCATGATGTTCCAGATACCCGTGGTGACATTGCCTTCTTCATAGTCCTTCTGCGGTGCATTGAAAGGAGCTTTTGCAGAGATGGTGTTCACAAGTCCGTCATTCTGCTGCCAGCTTTCGTCGATGACATAACCGCCTTTTGTGACGCCTGTGTAAACTCCCATAGCAGCACAGCTGTCGCGGTAAATGAATTCAACCTTATTGTCAGGTGACCATGTGCCGTCCTCATTCTGCGTGACGGCTGCACAGGGAATGGAGAAGTAATAGGTGTCGGGCAGGGTCAGAATGGTTTCATTAAGGGCAAGTGCATTGTCGATATACATATCGTAGCTTGCATAGTCCTCTGCAATGCGTTCATCAACAACTGCACCGAGCACGGAATCCATCATGCTGTCAAGCACACCCTTTTTCTCCTGCAGCTGCTCTTTTTCTTCTTCTGTCGGTTCGGATGCTTCAGGTTTTTCACCGATGTTGTAGGCCGTGGTGCCGTTGTGCGGTGCAGCAAGGGCTGTCAGCGAATAAATATAATCGCCTTTTCCGCCCTTGAAGAAATCGGAAAGGGTGCCGTCGGTGGTTGCGGCCTGCTCTTCGGCACTTCCCTGCTCCATGATGCTTGCAAACAGACGAACCGTTGCACCGCCGAAGGAATGGCCGAGAATATTGATTTTGTGCTGCGAATCAAAAGCAGGAATAAGAGCTCTGCCTGTAAAATCTTCACCGAAACGGGCATGATTGCAACGAGCGGAATGTGCTTCACCGTAGTCAACAACGGTACCCGTCAGCTGGGCATACAGCTCGCAGGCTCTGTCCCAAGCACTGGTGTTGCCTGCCACGGAAGCGGCATAGGCTTCAAAGCCCTTGTCATTGAGGTAGCCCATCAGGTCGCCGCCGAACATACCCCAATAGGGCATGAGCTTGTAAACAGCATCGTAGCTGCCCCAGCCCGAAAGGCCGTGCACGAACACATAAGGATAATTCGTTTTCCAATTGCTGTCGTCTGCTTTAAAGCCGGGAATGGTAATGCCCAGCAGCATGGCAATGGAAACAAAGATACTGATTATTTTGTAAGCGATGTGATGAAAAATTGCGGTCATTATATTTCCCCCTTTTTCTTTATGGGAAAATTATAACACACCGCAATTTTCAAATCAACATATTTTTTATTTTGTTTAGAAAGAAACCGTTCCGCTGACGAACAAAGTGGACACAACACCGATTGCAAAGCCGATCCAACGGCGAACAGAAAGTCTTTCACGGAACACGGTTGCCGCAATGAGGGTGGTGAGCATCAGCGGACAGATGTTGACAAGCGGGAACATGACCGCTGCCGGCATGATGCCTGCAAGATGCAGGTTGATGACATGAGGCAATGCGAGTGTTGCACCGCCGAGCAGGGGCACAAGCACACCTTTTTTGGTAAAGGGAATCGGCTCTTTGACGGGACTGCGCTTATGCTCGACTGCCACCATGACACCGCAAAGAATAACGGAAAATACAAACGAGGACACGAGGAAAATCGGCAGCTCGTCCTTGTGTGAGGATGCCTGATGCACCTTTTGCAAAACGCCGATCATGCCGTTGAGCACGGTGGACACAAGGCACCAGAACAGCCATTTTGCATTGGCCTTGCGGCTTTCATCCTCTTTTTTCTTATCGGTGGAGAACACAACACACAGCACCATCAGAATGATGCCGAAGCCCTGCGAAAGGGAGATGCTTTCGCCGAAAAACGGACCGCTGAGGGTGGGAATGAGGGTTGCAAGCGAGGAAATGACCATGGAATACGAGAACGGACCGAGCGGCAATGCCTTAAGCAGGGTGATGACCTGACCGCAGCAGACCGCGCCGAAGAGAATACCTGTTAAAATCGAATAAGCACTGATTTTTCCGAAGCCGCCCGAAAGAATCGGAATCAGAACGGCACAGGCAATGCTCTGAAACAGCACATAAAACCATGTGCCGAGGGTTGTTTGGGAAACGTCTTTTGTGAATATGTTTTTGGTGATGCCCGTCAGGCAGCTTGTGATGATGGTAATAATGAGCAATACAATGGTGGGTAAAGCGAGAATCATACCTTTTTTCCTCTCAATATCTTCCGATTTTTTCCAGCGGCAGGTCTTCAAAGCCTTCGGGCAGGTCTGCGGTGTCAAGAAGTGAATAATCACCGTTTTCGGCATCGGTGAAAAAGTCTGCAAGTTTTGACAATCCGTAAATATTCTTCCTCGAAACGGTGCTGAAACGGTCTGCCGATGCTGCAATCACACCGATGCTTGCTGCATCATCAAAAATCAGATTATCGGCAACCGTGCTGTTTGCAGGATTGGGAACAAAATCGGGACTGTCAATGTTGTCAAAATCATCCGAGAAGGACTTGTACTGCGGGAAGGCCTCCTGCCACACGGCCGTCTGCCACGGGGAATTGAACAGATTTGTCCACATATCACCGTCCTTTGCCGAGGAGTGGGTGAACCAACCACCGTTGACACCCTCTCGTGCACGCTCATCATAGCTGACCGCGCGATCCCCTGCATTGATGATGATATTGTTTCTGACATCAAGATCTCTGCCGCCACCGAGGTGCAGAGCATATTTGGGTATATTGATGAGCAGATTACCGTAAACGGTCTGCCCCGAAAGTGCATCGTCGAGATAAATACCGTCGGGCCTGTGGCCGTCCGAGCCGAGATTGTAAATGCAGTTGTAGCGGATGACATTGCCGTACCAATCCCAGCGTCTGCCCGAATAGATGGCACCTGCATCGTCCGACAGCAGGCAGACATCGTGAATAAGATTATATTCAATGATATGGTTGTTGCCGCTGTAGGTAATAGCCTCGTGCGGAGAGTTATACATTTCGTTGTGCGAGCAGATATTGCCCACACCGTTCAGTGTAACAGCAGGCTGATAGGTCAGGTAAATTTCCGACCAGTCGTGGATGTGGTTATTCTCGGCAATGCTGTTGCCGGGGGTCAGCGTTTCAAAATCACCGCCGCTGATGACAATACCGCCGCGCCCTGTGCGGGTAATTTCGTTATTGATTGCCTTGTTGTTGTAACCGTTCATGATGATGGCATTACCTGCCACATTCTTGACAAGGCAGCCGTCCACAAGCACATCGTCACCGTTGACAATCACACCATCCGTGCGTGTGCCCTTCACGGTCAGGTTTTCAAAACGCAGGTGGCTTGCATTCACATTGAGAATGCTTTCAAGTGACAGGGAAATATCGATAACTGCATCCTGCATATTTTCGGGAGCATACAGGCAAAGAAGACCTTTTTCACGGTCAAGATACCATTCCCCTGCGGTGTCGAGCTCTTCGAGCACATTATAGAAATAATAGGGTGCGCCGACTTTTGTTCCGTACAGACTGACAAACGCAGGCGAAAGAATACCCGTATCGGCTTCAAAATTGCCGATGAGTGTGGAGGCATCCG
>JAZOWJ010000196.1:0-2429 GCA_045659125.1 Acutalibacteraceae bacterium | reverse complement strand
GCCTTGCAAAATCCTCGTTACCGTTATACAGCTGCGAAAAGGAAAAGGACGGATAAAACTCCCTGACCTGCGCTTCCTGTGCCTGCCAGTCCTGCATGCGCACTCTGCCCTCGGCAATGCGCTGCAGCTGCTGCAGGGTCTGTGCATCGGGTGCGGCTTCCTGCCCGTGTGCTTCATTCGCTTCCGTCTGCGGCTGCTGCTCTGCATCGTCGGCTGTAGTCTGCTCATCTGCTTGCGGCATTGCTGCTTCCCCGTCTGCAACGGCCTCGGCGGCTGCCTCTGCAAAAAGCTGAAGACTCATTTTCTTCATGCTGTCATCTCCTTTTCGTTTACAAATCTGTGGCATTCAAGATGGGGGCCGTAAGCCTCCTGCATACGGCAAAGTCCGTTAAAAACAAGCTCGAATGCCGTTTCGACCCCTGCTTTTGCAGGCACTGCGGTGGCCTGTGCACAAAAAATCCCGTCGCCCCATGAGCAGAAATGCGACTGCACCTCCCCTGCGTCCTGCAGATTGTCCAGTGCAATTTCGAGCGCACCGCAAAGCGCCGAAATGCCTGCACAAACAATGTCTTTTCCCCTTTCCGCATAGCCTGCATGCCCCGTGCAGACCAGAAAAAAGGTATTTTCCCTGCGCTCAAAAACAACCCTTGTCATTGCACACCTCCTGCAGGCATGGAAGGCAATATGCTCTGCTGTGCCTCGTAAGCAGCACCGTTGCGTGCAACGGCAGACACAATCTTATCCTTGTTTTCAATGTCAAGCAGCTCCAGACAGGCCAGTGCCTGCTTGTAGCGTGCGGGATCGAACAGTCCCATCTGAAAAAAGTTGATTGCATCCTGATTCTGCGCACTGCGTGAAAACGGATTCTGCTTGTGTGCCTTCACACGCACATCAAACACAGGCAGGCGGTCTGCATAGGTCACACCGAAATCGCTTTGCTGCGGACGGGCAAGCATCTGACTGTTGTCGAGCGACACAAACTGAGCCGCACCGTTGGGATCGGTGATGCGCAGCATGCGCGGTGTGGTGTAAAACTGACGAATCAGCTCAATAATCAGCACACACACCTGCACAAAAACACGGTAGGATGCAGCAATCATATCTCTGCCGACCTTGTTGCCCGATTCCTGCAGGGCGGAAATGGCAACACCCGAGGTGACACCGCCCATGGTGCCGCCCTGTGTGAAATCACGGTTGGCACTGGTTTCCTTAAGCTCATCGATTTTTGCCTGCAGCACGGAAAGATAAACACCCGACAGGGGCTGCGCCGTAATTTCACGCAGGCTTTCCTCCCCGAGCGAGGAGCCGCTGACATGCACAAAATCCTTGCTCCAGTCGGCAAATTCCGCCTCGTTGACAGCCCCGTCCGTGCGTGCAAAATAGCGTCTTCTTGCAGACATGCGTGCATTGCGCAGAATTTCGGTGCCGAGCACATCAATGGCCTCCTGTGCATCCTTCATCACATCAATGAAGCCGAAGCCGACGGGGGTTCCCTCCTCTTTGAACAGGGTATCAAGCACAAAGGGATATTTTCCGTGGTCATAAAAGCCGTTTGCAAAGCGCGGGTCGTTTTCGCTTGCGAACAAAACCTCCTGACCGACGAATTTGCAGTAATGCAGCACCGTTTTGCCGTTCACACGGCGCTTATAATACCAATCGACAACAGCGGATTTGTTGTTGAGGTCTGCGTTGTCATCGTTGGCATACTGCTTCACATCCACAAGCGGCTGTTGCAGCCTTCCCTCAAGGAAGGGGTATTCCTCAAGCAGCACCTCGTTGTCAACAATGCGGACATGGAAAACATTGCGGCTGTCCTGCAGATTGCGAACCCCCGGCTCCCAGAACAGGTTAAGCATATCGATCTGCGCCACCTCAATGTCACCCCTGCCGTTGTCGGACTGCTTGTTCCAGAGAACGGCATAGCAGGAGGTGCCGTTCTTGAGCTTGTACATGCACGCATCGGAATACACATTTTCAAACCCGTTGTTTTCAAGAATAACGGGGATGACACTGCTTAAAAGCTGTGCGGTCTGCGCATCGGACTGCTCACGGGGCAGCACCGTGCATTCAGGCAGGGCATCCATAAAATCGGCATGCTTGTTGATGATGGAATTGAACAGCCATGCGGATGCGTTTTTGCGGTTTGGATTGTTTTTGCTGCGGTCCCAATGACGCAGACGAAACCACATTTCATTTTCAACAATGCGCTGCTCAAGCGAGGCTTTACCGCCCTTGTAGGCTTCCAGAATGTGTGCGGCCTGCTGCACCTGTCGGGCGGTGATGACGGGTGCGGCCTGTTTGGTCTTGTTTTCTTTCATTGAAAATCTCCTTTCAGAATCAGCGATAGGTGTACGGCTCATACAGGGTGCGTTGGTTGAGAGGATCATCCGTCAGCTCCCGCACAGGGGCGGCACGGGTCGGCGGCACAG
>JAZOWJ010000195.1:0-15694 GCA_045659125.1 Acutalibacteraceae bacterium | reverse complement strand
AAGTGCAATGGTTATATGATAGGCATTGGCTTCATCCATGTCCTTCATATTGACAACAAGACGATCAGACTTTTGATCAACCTCATATTGCTGAATCACAACAGGCTTGTTGACAATGCCGTAAAGCCCTTTATAAACGGTTTCTTCAACAGTTACAAGCAGTGTTTTGCCTTCAAATGCAGTGTTTTTCAGATTATCAAACACAATTTTTGCATCACCGCTTCTGCCACCGCAAACAGCGGTGATTTTTGTTTTTTCGGATTGCAGTGATGCAATCCCCATAAAGCCCTGATGGTCGAGACTTTTTCTTTTTCGGACAGATCTTTCGAGGTCTGATTTAAACAGATCATGGCTTGTGCTTGCAAGGGTTTCGCCTTCCATGTCTGCATACCAACGCATCAGCCACCAGTTTGCATTCGGGCTGTTGTCATCGGCACTGACATCGTTCAGGTTGTTTGAAAGTCGCCAGTAAGCATTGTTTGCATAAACCTTGGAATCCTCAATCTTGGTGATATACTGCACCATTTTGCCCGGATAACCGTTATCCTGCATTCTGCCGTATTCTGTGACGATGATCGTCAAATCTTCAACACCGAGGGATTCTTCTATCTCCCGGTAATCATCCACATGATCCTGCCAATAATAAACCGAATCATCGTGCAGCTCATGGTAAATCATAATATCGGGAACGCAATTATTTTCTACGCAGAAACGCAGGAAATATTCAATTTCATCGTGATCATAGTCACAGAAGCCCGGTCCCCCGATCAGGCAATCGGGATTGATCTCTCTTGCGGCTTCAAATGCCTGCTTCCATGCACTGTTGAAATTATCTCTGCCGAGCGCATTGTATTCAGCCCACACACCGAATTGATTATAAGGATCATCCGTAATGCGTGTTTCGCCGAACCATACACCGTTGTCACATTCGTTATAAAGGCAGTAAACAACTTTTTCGCTGTAATCCTTTGCAGATAGCTTTGCTACAGTTTCACGTACCTTTGGCAAAAAATCCTCATCCAAAAAAGCCTGCCAATCATAAGTACCATCCGCACGTGCACGCATGATGTCATCATGCTTATAATACCATGTGTCATAGGCATCCTGCAAATAAACTACATTATAATCGGTTGCAATCAGCATTTCCTCAACATGATCAATGTCGCCGATCGGATGCTGCAAACCGTCAATAGCCTTCTGCGACACGGATGAAATGTCCACACTTTCACACATTGCAGCACTCGGCACTCCGTTTTCGGCAAGGCCGTAAAGATACCCCGATGCACCGGAGGTAACTGCTCCTGTTGTGTTTTGGACATCAAAGGTCAATGTCGGTGTGTAGGTCAAAAAGAAAACACCGACAGCCAGACCAACTGCAAGCACAAAGCACAGAAATGTTATCAAGATTCTTTTGAGTACTTTTTTCATACATTTTTCCTTTCGCAAACTGAAAAACGGAGAAGTGAAACATACACCTCTCCGTGTTTTTTATCTGTTTTTCAGTCTTTTATCGAGCTTGGTTGCAAGACGAGTGCCGATGCTCTGGAATATCTGCACCAAAATAACAAGCAGCACAACCGCCAACAGCATGATAAGATATTTATAGCGATAATAACCGTAGTTGATGGCAATTTTACCAAGACCGCCACCGCCGATGATACCACTCATTGCAGAATACCCGAGAACGGTTGTCAATGCAATGGTGATGTTGGAGATCAAAGACGGAATGCTTTCGGGAATCATCACCTTGGTGATAATCTGAAACGGACTTGCACCCATGCTCTGTGCAGCTTCAATGATATTGGGGTTAACCTCACGCAGGCTGCTTTCGACAAGTCTTGCAACAAATGGAAATGCTGCAATAACAAGCGGAACAATGGAAGCGACCGTACCGATGGTTGTGCCGACAATAAGTCTTGCCAAGGGGAATGCCATGATCATAAGAATCAAAAACGGCACTGAACGCAAAAGGTTGATAACAATATTGAGTGTACCGAGAACTGCCTTTGGCAACGGCAGAACACCGCCCTTATCCCCTGCAACAAGAAGAATGCCTAAAGGTAAGCCGAGAACGACAGCAAAAAAGGTAGCAACAACCGTTACATAAAAGGTTTCCCACAAGCCGAATAAAAATTCTGACTGCACAACCTCCCATGCCTGTTGCCATGCTTCGGGAGTAAAAATCTTGTCATACATCAGTCTGCCACCTCCTCAACTACAATTTCTTCCAATTCGGACAAATACGCAATTGCGTCATCAAGTGTTTTTCTGTCACCGGAAATACCCAGCAGCATATTACCGTAGGCCTTGCCGCCGATTGTTTTCGTGGAAGCTGCCATAATATTTGCACAGATTTCCTTTTCGAGTGCCATACGGGCAATCAAGGGCGTGCCTGCAGCATCTGCACCGTTGAAAACAACGCGAATTCTGTATTCATCGTCAAATCGATCCACAACAGGTGCATCAAAGCCCTCGGGGAACACAAGGCGCTTTGCAGCATCCGATTTGGGTGCAGAGAAAATTTCATTGACCGTTCCCTCTTCAACAACAACACCGCCATCAAGAATGGCCACACGGTTGCAGATTTCCTCCACAACGCTCATCTGATGGGTAATGACAATCACGGTAATGCCGAGCTTGCGGTTGATATCCTTGATCAGCTCAAGAATGGAATGTGTGGTTTTCGGGTCAAGTGCACTGGTAGCCTCGTCACAAAGCAGCACCTTTGGCTCTGTTGCAAGCGCTCTTGCAATGGCAATACGCTGTTGCTGACCACCCGAAAGCTGTGCAGGATATGCATTTGCCTTGTCGGGCAAGCCGACAATTTCAAGCAATTCCATGGCTTTCTTTTTTGCATCAGCCTTTTTCATACCTGCAAGCTCAAGCGGAAAACAGATATTCTTCAGGCAGGTTCTTTGCATAAGCAGATTAAAGCCCTGGAAAATCATGGTAATATTTCTGCGCATATCCCGCAGCTGCTTTTGCGAAAGTGCCCCCATATCCGTGCCGTCAATCAGCACCTTACCGTCAGTGGGTCTTTCGAGCATATTGATACATCTGACAAGTGTGCTTTTGCCTGCGCCCGACATACCGATGATACCGTAAATATCACCGTCATTCACAGTCAGTGTGACATCCTTGAGCGCTTCAACAACACCGTCAGAGGTCTGAAATGTTTTAGTCAGATTTTTAAGTTCAATCATTGCATTCTCTCCTTTCGGACAGCAGATAAGATACGGCACTCATGAAATGCAGTATTTTATCTGTTCTCTTTAAAAATCAGCCCGGCGCCGGAGCACCGGGCTGAAAAAAAAATCAGATTTTATTCACCCTTGATGGTATCAAGAGAAGTCTGCTTGCCACCGTAGATGCCCATGGGTTCAACATGGATTGCAGCTGCGGAAACGATTGCAGTGCCGTTTTCAGCATTGAAATCATCAAGATAAGGAAGATGCTGGAAGTAGTTGGCATCGATTTCACCATTGTCAACAACAGTGTTGGGCTGTACATAATCGGTGAATTCACGGATGTCAAGAGTAATGTCCTTTTCAGCAAGGATGGTCTTTGCAATGGCAAGGATTTCGCTGTGAGGAGCAGGAGATGCAGCAACAGTAATAGTCTGACCTGCAAGAGTTGCATAGTCAACATCAGCAGCAAAGCCGTCGCCGGGTTCTTCAACTACGCTGACAACAGAGCCGCCGTAGGTTTCGGTGATGTAATCAGCAACAGCCTGGCTTTCAAGAGCAGCAACGAGAGCCTTGATTTTATCGCTTTCTTCATTACCTTCTTTAACTGCAACAATGTTAGCATAGGCAGATGCAGCACCTTCCTGTGCAAGAGCCTGGGTCACAGGATCAATTTCTGCAGCAATCGCATAGTTGGAGTTGATAACAGCATAGTCAACGTCCTGCAGAATGTTAGGAATCTGTGCAGCTTCCACTTCACGGAATTCAATGTTGTAGGGATTGGATTCAATGTCAAGAATGGTAGCGGTGATACCTGCGCCTTCCTTGAGGGTAAGAAGACCAAGGGTTTCAAGAAGCATCAATGCACGTGCTTCGTTGGTGGTATCGTTGGGAACAGCAATAACGAACTTTTCCTGCTTTGCAACGTCACCGTTGGTGTTGGGATCAGTGGTAGTATCCTTTGCGCAGGCTGCGAAGCAGCAGACCATCATGCAAAGGGCAAGGGCCAGTGCGAAAAACTTTTTCATGATTCGTTCTCCTTTTTTTAGTCAGTTTTCTTCTGATTCTGATTGAATCACGGATATTATACATTATAAAGAAAAAGATTTCAATAGTTCAGGATTGCTTTTTTTTGACAAATATGCTACGATTTAAAAAAAAGAAGTGAGGTGCATTATGTATTCTCTCGGAATTGATATAGGCGGCACAAAATGTGCGGCTGTGCTCGGCAAGGGTGAATTGCCGCAGGATATAAATGGCTTTATACTTGACAAAATTTCATTTCCAACCGACGTAAAAAGAGGTTGGAAGTCGGTTGTTGCACAGTTAATTGCAACTGCGAAAGAAGTTTTGAATAAAAACAGTGTGCAGGCCAATGAGTTAATCGGCATCGGCATCAGCTGCGGTGGGCCGCTGGACAGTAAAAAAGGACTCATTCAATGCCCTCCGAATCTTCCTGATTGGGACAATGTTCCTATTGTGCAGATGTTTGAGGATGCATTCGGCGTAAAAACATATTTGCAGAATGATGCAAATGCCTGTGCGGTTGCAGAATGGAAATTCGGTGCTGCAAGAGGCTGTGACAATGCTGCTTTTCTGACCTTCGGCACGGGCATGGGTGCCGGACTTATATTGAACGGCAGGCTTTACAGCGGTACAAATGACATGGCCGGTGAGGTCGGGCACATCCGCCTTGCAGACGACGGTCCTGTCGGCTACGGTAAACGCGGTTCATTTGAAGGCTTCTGTTCAGGCGGCGGTATTGCAAGGCTTGCACAGGAAATGGCTGCAACAGCTGCATACACATCTCCCCTTCTTGACAATCACGATGAAATGACAGCAAAGAGCCTTGCACAAGCAGCAAGAAGCGGCGATGCTTTTGCACAGGCGGTTTATAAGGTCTGTGCAGAAAAATTAGGACTGGGGCTTTCCGTTCTTATTGATATTCTGAATCCGCAGGTGATTGTAATCGGCAGCATTTATGAACGCTCACATGATCTTTTTGATCCGATTATTCATCAGGTGATACAGCAGGAAGCACTGTCCCTGTCTGCGGAATGCTGCAAAATTGTTCCTGCACAATTAGGTGATTCCATCGGTGACTATGCTGCATTGGGTCTTGCATTTACAAAGGAATGAGGAAAAACAAAAATGAGTGTACAAGCAATTTTTGAAAAACTTTTTAAGGACTACCCTGCACTTGATTGTGCAAGGAAAACTGTTTTACAAGGCTTTGAGCTTCTGCTTGCCTGTTATAAAAACGGCGGAAAAACACTTTGCTGCGGAAACGGTGGATCGGCTGCTGACAGTGAGCACATTGTAGGCGAGTTGATGAAGGGCTTTAACCTGATGCGACCGCTGAAAGATGAAGAGAAAAAAGCCTTTGACGGAATTGAGGGCGGTGAATATATTGCATCAAAATTGCAAAATCCGCTTCGCAGCATTGCACTGACCACACACAGCGGTCTGATTTCGGCCTTTGCAAATGATGTGGATGCTTCCCTTGTTTTTGCACAGCAGGTATGGGGCTACGCAGATGCACCGCATGATGTGCTGATTGCATTGAGCACCTCGGGTAACTCCAAAAATGTTGTTGAAGCTGCCAAAACAGCAAAAGCCAAGGGTATTCATGTTCTGTCAATTACAGGTGGTAAGGACAGCAATCTGTCTGCACTTTCCGATGTTTGCATGCAGCTGCCTGCTTACACCCCTTATGAGGTGCAGGAATTGACACTGCCTGTTTATCATGCACTGTGTGCTGCACTGGAAGCGGCATTCTTTACTGAATAATTACAGAAAGTCCTCTCCGTTCATCAAACGGAAAGGACTTTTTTCATATCATGTTGGCAAGTAAAAACCAGAAATATTCAAACAATCGGCGGAACAGGCGTGTTTCGCGAAGGGTAACAGTCTTTCCGCATTCCTCGCAAATGCCTGCCACTGCTTGTGTTGAGTGTGTATGCAAGGTCAATGCCTTCAAGCAGACATTGTTGATATTCTCCCGATTGGTATCATACCAGATACCGTTTCGCTCAATCTGCACAAAGCTTTGCCGTGGCTCACTGTAGCTGACATAATCATCAGCATCCTTATTTTCAACAGCTGCACTGACAACAGGACAATTTTCATTGGTTGTCAGGGTAACACACACGGAAAAAATTTCACCTTTTTTAATAAGCACAGGGGCTTGCAGGTCAATAACGTAATAGCCGTAATTCTCGGCAATTCCGCTGATGCTTGCGGCCTTTGTGGCCATAACGGGTGATGCAAAATCAGCATCAAGGCCTTTGTAGATATCAATTGTGTAATCTGCTGCGTATTGCAAAAACCATGTACCGACAGCTGCAATTTCACAATCCGAATCAGCAGTGAAAACATTGGCAAAACGGATATAATCATCCGTTTGCACACGGCCGTGATAGCCGAAGCCGTCATACTGGTAATTGTCAGCATAGGTATATTTTTCATCAGCCGCAAAAGAAACGATCTGATTCAAAGATACTTCATCATAAGACAGCCAAAAATAACCGTCATCGCCCCAATCATCACCCCAGCTGTTTTTACACAGCCACGCACCATCAGAGGGCGGTTGGCAGCTGGCAGCAAAATTCTTCCTTGAGAAAGCATCATCCCATCCGACAACCACAACTGCATGATTCGTTCTGAATTTCGAATTCTGATAATATGCTGTCGAATCCGGGTTCATGTTATAATTCCCGACTGATGAATAAAAAGACAGCTGCACACCACCGTTTTGCATGATCGCCTGCTTGATATTAGTCATCTGCGATAAAGAAATGTCACAAGGCTTATCGATCGCATTTGAATAATAGCAAACGGCTGCTGAAAGCACTGCTTCGCGTTTTTTACGATCTGCTTGCGAATAATTCCCTACAGAGGATACACTTCCGTCAAAAGGAAACTCAGATGCCAAGGCAGGACCGTACCATGCGGACAAGGCTGCTGCTGCATCCACCCAATTGCCGCCATGTAAAAACGGATCAACAATCATCGTGCCGTCCCCTGCTGTTCGATCATCGGAATATGCAAGACTGCGATGTGCAAACCATGCAAGATGTGCAGGAGAAAATTCGGCAGCCTGCTCATTATTTTGCTGCAGACTCATTGTAAGAAGCTCTGTTGCAGTGACAGCCCAGCAGATATTTGCCGTACCCTGATCGAGCACAGCAATGCCGATACCGTCTTCACGGCTGTCATAGCGCATCGGCAATTCTGCCTGTTTTGCATCTGCAGAAAAAACAACCGAATTCGGTTTATCCTGTACTGCTGCAAAATCTCCGCTTTCCCAATACAGATTTCCGTCTGCATCCGTCAACAAGGTATCAACAGACAATTGCGTTGCAAATGCCTGCAAGGGTAGCATTGATAAAATTAAAATGAGTGTGATAAAACTGAAAATTCGTTTCATATTACGCACGCCTTTGCAGAAAAAAGCCGCCCACAGGCGGCTTACAATTCAAATCAAGCAAAAATGGCTTTGAACCAAGCAATGATATTTGCAAATAAAAGCTTCAGCCATTCATAGGGGCTAAGGCCTGTGTCTTCCTTCTTTTCAAAGACATATTCACAGGAATCACAGATGCTGTCACCATTATTATCGGCATGCGCAGTCATCGATACCGTGCTTGTTTCAACACCGCCGCAGATACGGCAGGTTCTTTTTTCAAGACCTGTCTGTGAACAGGAAGCTTCGGAAAGAACTTCCCATTCGCCGTAAATATGGCCGTTTGCAGGCACATTGATCTCTTCAATGCGATCTCCGCACAGTTTGCAGATAAATTCAGTGTAACCGGGATCAATGCAGGTCGGCGAATGGTAGGTTGCATCGTATTCATGCGCACATTCCGCACCTGCAAAAACACCGAAGGATACGAGCATAAGAACGCTCAAAAGGACGGATAAAATCTTTTTCATCAGAAATTCCTCCGAAATTCAAAATAATACAATTAAAATATATCAAAAAAGCGGTATGCTGTCAACCTTTTATTTTGCATTGACATGAGCAACAAAACGCAGGAATGCAGCCTTGCCTTCCTCGTTACGGGCATAAACCCCCGCATGCTCAAGCACCTTTGCAAAAACGATGCCGACTTCTTTTTTAAGAATTGCATCAACATTTTCTGCAGAAAGGTCGGGATAATTCTTCTTGATTTCTTCTGCCCAATCTGCGTGCTTTTCAGTGCGTTCATCGGCAAGCAGGTCTTCCCCGTTCACCATTTTTTCACCAAGCACAGCCAGTTCCTCCTTGAGTCTTGCGGGAAGCACAGCAAGTCCCATCACTTCAATGAGGCCGATGTTTTCTTTCTTGATGTGATGCAATTCAGCATGCGGATGATAAACACCGAGCGGATGTTCTTCTGTTGTGATGTTATTACGAAGAACGAGGTCAAGCTCAAATCTGCCGTCACGCATTCTCGCAATGGGGGTTACGGTGCTGTGAGGAGTTCCTTCGGTTTGGGCAAAGATGAATGCGGATTCGTCCGTATATGCACGCCACTTGAGCAGAATTTTATCTGCAAGATCAACCAGCGCATCTGTATCATCCGAGGAAAGACGAATGACAGACATCGGCCAACGGACAATGCCTGCTTTCACGTTATCGTAACCGTCAAAATGCAGCTCGGTTTCAATTTCAGCTCTCGCCATGGCAAATTCATAATTACCGCCCTGGAAATGCTCGTGAGCAAGAATAGACCCGCCGACAATGGGAAGGTCTGCATTCGAGCCAATGAAATAATGCGGGAACAAGGTAACAAAATCGAGCAGTTTTCTGAATGCAGAGCGGTCAATAACCATGGGTACGTGCTTTGCATTCAGAGCAATGCAATGTTCGTTATAATAAACATACGGAGAATACTGCATAAACCAATCTCCGCCGCCGATATGAAGCGGAAGAATGCGATGGTTTTCTCTTGCAGGGAAATTGAGATTACCAGCGAAGCCTTCACATTCACGGCAGAGCATGCATTTGGGATAGCCGCTCTGGGGCTTGTTTTTTGCTGCAGCAATGGCCTTGGGGTCTTTTTCAGGCTTGGAAAGGTTGATGGTGATATCAATTTCACCGTATTCACTGTCTGCTGTCCATTTGACATCCTTGGCAATACGGCTGCGATTGATATAATTGGTGTCACCGCTGAAGGTATAATACCAGTCGGTTGCCTTACGCGGATTTTCCTCGTACAAAGCATTGAACTTTGCAATGACTTCAGACGGCTTGGGGGTAATCATGCCCATCAGCTTTGCGGTAAACAAGTCATAAGCAGCAATACCGTCATCAATGACACCTCTGCTGACTGCATCCTTGGTGAGAACATCGAGGATATCTTCGATTTTATCGGACACCTCACCATCAGCTGTATCATCGTAGGCTTCAAGGTCGAGCACCCAAAGAAGGCTGTTTACAGCCCAAGCCTTGTCGGCTTCGGCAATAAACCCCTTTGCAATTGCATATTCAACAAGTTTTTTGATATAAATATCCATTTTTTGCCTCCGCTTATTTCTGTGCGTCACGAACACGCTTCATCATGCCGCTGAATACCTTTTCCATGTTATCTGTGGTCAGATAACCGAGAGAGTTGGTTTCATGGTAATGGTGACGGTCAAAACGGTCATGCCAAGTATTCAGGTAAGCCTGTGTGGGATGAAGAATGAAATCATTTTTGGCAACCATATAGCCTGTCATATCGTTGGTAACGCCGAACACAACAAGGTTTGCATCGTCAGCGATTTCAGCAAGCGGTGTAGAATTGATTTCAGCAGGAAGGCCAGTTGCAGAATGCTCTGCATCGGCATAGCCGCCGTAGATATTCTCGGGGAAGGCCTCACCGGGAATCATGAGAATCTGACGAGAGCCGATTTTAAGGTAGGTCATTTCTGTAACAAGAGCCATACCTACCTTGCCTTCCTTGCTCGGGGCTTTAACAGAAGTAACTGCACCGATGGTGGGCATCAGAGCAAGCAGGCAGTTGTCAACAGGTGCATAATAAGGCTGGCAAAGAACGGTAATTTCAGACTTGAGCAGCTCATCGTTATCGATCTTCCAAGCAGCATCACCGAGAATCTGACCGCCGCGTTCAGTGCGTTCGGTGCGGTCCTCTGCAACAGCAGGAGCAATGTCTACAGCAGCAATGGCACCAACAGCAAACAGAACATTTACCTTTTTGGTTTCATTGATTCTGCGACGCATGTAGCAGGGATAGTCTGCACTGATGAGTGTATTGTCACCGCCCATGGTGTTGGGATGTGCACTGTAATTCATAAACCATGTTTCAGTGCTGCCGTCAGCAGGAACAAAGCGAAGTCTTGTGAGCTTATCACTGCAGAAGATAGGTTCTCTGTGGTCCTCGATGGCTTCGGGAACACTGATATCACCCATATAAAGAGAACCGACGGTACGATTCTCCCAAGCTTCGATTGCTACCTTTTTAAGAGCAGCAAAAAGCTGCTTCTGATAAGATTCGTTTCTGCCGGACATGGGAAGCGGTCCCCAATAGCCGACCGTGTCAATACTTGCATGGGTATGCGAGCAGGAAATGCTTATGTTTTTGCAGCCCTTTTCCTTGCAGAAATCTGCAAGCGATTCACGGACAACATTGACATCGTATCCGGTAAGACCGACAACATCCGCACAAAGCAGCAGAATGCCCTCGCCTTCCTTACAGCCGAGCCACATGGCGCTTACGGTGGTGGGGTCCTTGACCCCTGTAACGGGGTGATTGATTCTGTAGCCTGCAATATAATATTTTGCTTTATCAACATCAGCAGGCATAACCTCTGCATTGGAAAAACCGCAGATAAAGGTGTTTTCCTCTTCATTTTTCATAATAGTCGGTGCAACCTCGGGCAGGGGCTCTGCCTTTTCTTTGGCTGCAAGACGCTTGGTGCTCAGGTTGATGATTCCGCCCAGCGCTTTGGTTGCAAGATCAAGAATTTCCATATTTAATTTCCTCCGAAATAAAATTTTATCTGTTAATACTTTATTATAGCACTTAAATTTACATTTGTCGAGTAGAAAAGTTTATTTTTTATTTTAAGAAATATTGACCTGTAATCAAAACAATGGTAAAATAAATCAAATAGGAGGTTTTGAACATGGAAAACAAAAAAAAGAAAATCTACACTGTTGCCACTGCTCATCTTGACACATCCTGGCTGTGGCATTTTGAACAAACAATCTCCGAATTTCTGCCCCGAACGGTATATGACAACATAAAATTGTTTGAAAAATATCCCGACTACAAATTCAATTTTGAAGGCTCTTACAGATATGAGCTGTTGGAGGAATATTATCCCGAATTGTTTGAGCAGGTGAAGCATTATGCCGAAAAGGGACAGTGGAATCCCTGCGGAAGCTGCTATGAAAACGGCGATGTAAACACTCCCTCACCCGAGGCATTGTGGCGCAACATTCTGTACGGCAACACTTATTTTGAAGAAACCTTCGGGAAACCGACAACGGACATTTTTCTCCCCGACTGCTTCGGCTTCGGAAAGGCGCTTCCATCCATTGCTGCGCATGCGGGGCTGACGGGCTTTTCCACATCCAAGCTGACATGGGGTTGCGGTGAGGATGTTCCCTTTGATATCGGCAGATGGAAGGGTGCAGACGGCAATGAAATCTATGCTGCATTGAAAACAGGCGCTTACACAAACGGATATCCGACAGTAAGAAATCACGCGAAGCTGCAGAAAAAGCTTAAGGACAACAAAGCAAATTACAACCTTGATTGCACCTTTGTTTACCACGGTACAGGTGACAGAGGCGGTGCACCGTCCGAGCAATCAGTCCGTGCCGTTACCAAAGAAGCAAAAAAGAATGACAAAAGCGATATTGCTGTTCTTTCTGCGTCTGCACAGGAATTTTTTGAAGATCTTGCTGCAATGCCGCAGGAGCAAAAGGACATGTTGCCCGTATTTGACGGTGAGCTTTTGTTGACCGAGCATGGTGTCGGCAGTTACACCTCCCGTGCTGTTTCCAAGCGTTGGAACAGAAGAAGCGAGCTGTTGGCTGATGCTGCAGAGCGAAATGCAAGTGCAGCCTTTGCACTCGGATATTGCGATTATCCGCAGGATATGCTGGATGCTGCATGGAAAAGAGTTATTGCACACCAGTTCCATGATGACATAACGGGCACATCCTTCCAGTCCTGCTACAAGCGTAACTGGAATGATTATGTGCAAAGCATGAATGTTTTTTCCAATGCATATACTGCAGCCGTGCAGGCTCTTGCAGACAGATTGGATACCTCCTTCGTAAAGGGAACTGCTGTTGTGGTTTCCAACCCTGTGCAGGGTGTCAAAGCCAGAAATCAGACAGTCAGTGTCACTATCCGAAGCAAAAGTGCAGATTTTGCACGCGTTTTCGACAATGATGGCAATGAGGTGTTTTCACAGGTTGTTGACCGCAGAGACGGCAAAATGACAGTTTTGTTCTGTGCACAGGTTGGCTCCTGCGGCTTGAGAGTATATGATGTTCGTCTTTCTGATTCGGGTTGCAAGACTGAAAGTAATCCGATCAAAATTACAACAAATATGCTTGAAAACGAAAGATATTTTATCAAGATCAATGCAGATGGCGACATCGAAAGCATCTTTGACAAGCAGCTCAAAAAAGATCTGCTGCAAGCTCCTGTGCGCATTGCAATTCAAGATAATGTGCATTCCAAAATGTGGCCTGCATGGGAAGTAAAATGGGAAGATGTCAATTCCCCTGTCTGTGAATATGCAAGCAAGCCCGTTATCCGCATAATAGGCTTTGGGCCTGCAAGAGGCTCACTTGAAATAACCCGAGTGCTCGGCAATTCAACCTTCAGACAGGTTTTATCCCTGGATGCCAACGGCGGCTTTTTGCAGGTTGAAAATGAATCCGATTGGCAGCACGAGGCTTCGCTGTGCAAAATTGAATTCCCGCTTGCCAACAAAAATGCATTTGCAGAATATGACATCGGTATCGGAACAGCAAAAAGAGCAACCAACACACAGCGCTTGTTTGAGGTGCCCGCACAGCGTTGGGCAGGCATAAGAGATACAGACAGCGATTTCTGCATTGCGGTTTTGTCGGATTCACGCAGCGGTTGGGATAAGCCCGATGCGAATACCTTGCGTCTTACCTGCATGCACACACCGCTTTCTGCCTATCGATGGGAATGCTCACAGCATCTTCTGGAATTCGGTCTGAACCGCTATTCCTTTGGCATTTATGCCAATTACGGCAATATGCAGCAGGCTGCGGATGAATTCAATCAGCCAATGCATGCATTTGTTACGAATAAGCATAACGGTTCTTCAGGCAGCAGCTTCTCGTTTGCAAATATCAGCAATGACAATGTCAGAATCAGTTGCATCAAAAAAGCGCACAAAGGTGACTGCCTTATTGTTCGTGTTGTTGAAACACAGGGCACCACTGCAGACAATGTTTGCCTTTCCTTCTGCACACCGATCCTTTCCGCTGACGAAGTCAACGGTGTTGAAAAATTCATAGCAGAAACTGAAATCACAAACGGAACATTGCATTTCAACATGCGTGCCAACGAAATCAGAACCTTTGCTGTTAAGCTGCAAAAAGTATGCGAAGAAAAGAATATTCATTCTCAAGAATTGGATTTGCCCTTCAATGCAGTTGCAGTAACAAGCAACAACGATCGCAGCAAGAGCACCTTGCCCGATTTCATTTCCGTTCCGACGGAAATACTACCCGACACACTTCTTTGCAACAACAGAGAATTCAGATTCCAAAAAGAAGGTCTCTCAGCAGTAAAATGCAAGGGACAAACCATAGAGCTTCCTGCAGAAAATGAGAATGTTTCATTCCTGCTGACTTCCCTGTCGGGCGATATAACAGCAGTTTTCAAGGCAGACGAAACGGAAATTCCTGTCAAGGTCTGTGATTGCTATGAAGCAATCGGCGCATGGGATCTTATCGGCATGGGTGAAACGGGCTACATCAAGCAAATGCCCCTTGCTTTTACAGCCACGCATACGCACAATCCGGATGGTGACATGATTGCAAAGCAATTCTACATCTTCACAGCCTGTCTGCCGACCTGCAATGCAAAAACAATAACACTGCCCGACAATGAAAACATACTGATTTTTGCAGCCGTGGTCGATAACATTCCGAACAGATTGTTTGCAGCAGATGCACACTACGACAGACTCGAAAAGAGACCCTACAAATATCTTTTGAGTGAACGTGCAATCAAAAAAACGGAGCCGAATAAATTTGAAAGTACTGTCATGCGTATGTATGACCGTGATAAAATATATTACAGCGACTTTGTTTTAGGTGCTACAGCGGTTAACCGTGCGCAGATGTATTATTCTGTCAAATCCACACTCAATCCCGAGAAAAAGAAAAAAAACAAGAATAAATAAGAAATATCCGCAGGAGCGACAAACGCTTCTGCGGATTCTAATTTACTTTTCGCCAAACATAACGCGGACACTGAACAATTTGCCGCAGGCAGGACAACGGGTCGTGTGTTTGCCTTTTTTCTTTGCAAGCCTCAAAACAGCCTTGCAATCAGGACATTTTTTGTAAACATGATCACGGTCCTGCATTTTTCTTACAAACAGGCGCACCTTCGGCTCTGCCTTTTTTGCCTGTTTGTGAAAATAAGGCTGCCAGTTTGCCCACACACGCATAAAGGCTTCATTTTCCCTTGCGCGACGGGAAATATTTTTTGAAAGTGAACGGAAGATGGTCACTGCAAAAATAATGAGCGAAATGATATAAACTGCATAACGGATCTTATAAAGCACCATCGACTGTGTTACAAACACAAGAATGCGAAAAATAAAGCCAAGCACAACAAGCAAAAGATAAGCAAAAGACAGAAAACGGTTGAGAGTATCATTGCCGTAACGGCCGTACATAAAACGGTTATATGCCTCTTGCATACGATAAATGAAATTCATTCAATAACCTCCAAGAAAAATCAACAGCACAAAAACGGGAAGCATCCACCGCCGTATCCGCCGTAATAGCCGCCGTTGCTGCAAAAACAATTAAGCAGATTACAAAGCAGATTTGTCAGACACAAGCCAAGGCAGAATTTATTCACGCGCAGATGCGGCATTCCGTAGCGACTCTGGCCTGCAGTGCGGTAACGCAAGCCTGCTTTTTCCATTCTGTCCACAAGATCTGCATAACGCGGATTGTCAGGCTCTGCTTCAGCAGCTCTTTTTGCATAATCCATACCAAGCACAATATTGCCGGCACCGTAGTTTGCGATTGCAGCAAGATAATACCATTCAGCATTTCTGTCGGTCATGGCATTGAGAATCTGTAGTGCCTCTGCATAACGGCGGGCATTGATAAGAACACGCACCTTGCCCAAAACATCGGAAGCCTGACCGGAATATGTGCTGTAGGTGCCGCCAAACGGATTGAAGCCGCCAAAGGGATCATAAGAAGGGCGCCTGCCGTAGGCTGAGCCGTAAGTGCTTCTGCCTGCATTCGGACGATTGCCGGCTCCTGTAGGATTTTT
>JAZOWJ010000194.1:0-11617 GCA_045659125.1 Acutalibacteraceae bacterium | reverse complement strand
AAGTGCTTGATTGTAACAACAAGACCTTCCTTGTTGCAGCCCTGAATGACAGACGATGCTATTCTGCCGGAAAGGACGGGGTCTTCGGAGTAATATTCAAAGTTTCTGCCGCCTGCGGGATTGCGGTGGATGTTGGCACCGGGGGCATACCAGATGTCCGTACCCATATCCCTTGCTTCCTTACCTGCGCCGATGCCCATTTTTTCAGCAAGTGCGGTGTTCCATGTGCATGCAAGTGCGGTTGCGCAGGGGTATGCCGTGCCGCTGTCTGTGAAGACAAGACCGTTCTGTCCTTTGACGCTCGACGGGCCGTCATTATCCCATGTCTGCGGGATGCCGAGCCTTTCTACTCCCCTTGTGCCGTAGCCGCCGTCAATGACCATCATAACCATTTCGTCAACAGTGAGCTGATCAAGGAAAGCATCCCAGAGGCTTTCGTCCTCGGCAACATCCTGCAGAGTAATGACTTCGTCATACACAGCACCTGTTGTGGGTGCAACACCCTCGGTAGTCGGTTCGGGCAATTGGTCAACATTCTTGGTTGCATCCGTGGCAGTAAGCTGACGGAATTCGGGGAAGGTAGCAGAGCCTGTTGCTCTTGAAAGCACGGGGAAACCGTTGTAAACATCGTCAAAACGGTTTTTGATTTCCGTTCCCGTTGCATCGTCATATTTAATGATCTTATCTTCTGCAACGGTGTAAACAAAACTGTCAATGTGTTCACGGACATTTTCACCGACAATAATGGAATAATCGCCGTGTTCAAGCACCCATGCTTGTGCATTTTTGTGGTCATAAGATGCCATGTCATCGGCTTCAAAGGTGACGGTCAGATCCTGACTTTCACCGGGCTTGAGCAGTTCGGTTTTTGCAAAGCCTGCAAGGTTGATGGCACTTTTCTCGATACCGCCGTCATAATAAGGTGCACTGTAGTAGATCTGCACGGTGTCTTTACCGGCTGTGTCGCCTGTGTTGGTGACACGCACGGTAACGGAAATCTGTCCGTCAGCTATATCATAGGTCAGCATTTCTTTTGCAAAAGTGGTATAAGACAGGCCGTAACCGAACGGAAACTGTACTTTTTCTTTTGCAAAGGTTTCAAAATAGCGGTAGCCGACATAAATGCCTTCGAGATATTCCACATAATTGCCGCCGCCGTCATATTCATTTGAGCCGAAGCAGACGCTTGACGGATGATCAGTCACATGGTAAGCCACGGTATCGGCAAGTCTGCCAGAGGGGTTGATTTCACCCTTGAGCATTTTTGCAACTGCCGTCATACCGAATTCACCGGGAATCCAGATGATTGCCGCAGCTTTGATGTTTTCGTATTCTTCGAGCCAACCCATTTCCATCACATTGGCAATATTGAACAGAACAATGATGTTTTCAAAGGTTGCATTGGCTTTTTCGAGCAGCTTCTTTTCTTCGTCTTTCAGCTGCAAGGTTGCATGGTCAAGGTCTTCCCCTTCTGCACTTGTGCGGCTGATCACAATAACAGCCGTGTCGGAAAAAGCCTTGGCTTCATCAAGAAGATCCTGCGTCAGCATGATATCGGGAAGCTCCTTGAGCGAGCTTTTGGCAAACATCAGACCGAACAAATTGTTGATAACGGTATTGTCGGTTTTCGGAATTTCATTCGAGCCGCAAAACAGTTCATACAAATCACGAAGACGCGAATTATATTCGATGCCTTCGGCTTCCAGTGCATCATAAAAACCGACGGGGTTTTCCGATACGATACAGCCCGATCCCGCACCGCCGAAAAACGGACAGACGGAACCTGCACCGAAAACATTGAGCTTGTTGCCTGCAAGAGGCAGAACATTGTCTTCATTTTTCAAAAGAACAATACCCTCGCCTTCAATTTCAACAGCCGTCTGCGAGGTTTCGGCAATGATGGCTTCGTCAAGATTGCCGCTGAGTGCAACAACAGGCAGTGCCGCAGCCCCCGTCAGAACAAGTACAAGGAACAAGGACAGCATTTTTTTGAATGTTTTTTTCATAGCAAACCCTCCGATTCAAAATAAGAGTCATTGCAGATGATTGCAGTGCAATCATATTATGATACTATTCTATTATACCGAAAAAGAATTTTGAGGGTCAATTGACATTGTAAACAAAAATCCGCCTTGCTTTTTGACAAGACGGACGGAGATATTATATTTTTTCGTAAAGATATTTTGTCAAGTCCACCTTGCCGTTTTCAACAACAATCCCCTCGGCTTCGAGCCTGCGTTGTTGTTCGGCAAGACCGCCGAATGCAAAAGCACTGCTTAACTCCCCTTTGCTGTTGACGACCTTATAGCACGGGTATTTTTTACCGTCGGGATTGTTGTGCAAGGCATTGCCGACCGCACGTGCCCATGCCTTGTTGCCTAAGATTTCGGCAAGACTGCCGTAGGTGGTCACCTTGCCGTAAGGGATTTGTGTCAGCAGATTATATAATTCTTGTTTATTAAAACCACTCGTTGCTTTCATTTCTTTTTTCTGCGTTTATTGTGTTTTATTGTCCGTTTTTCCGCTTGTATGTATTCGGAAATATTCAATTCCTGCGCCTTTCCCCATTTCAATCGGATGCATGCAATCAGATATGAAATTTTGTCAAGCAAAAAGAAGAAGCCGCCCTGTACCAAAAAACTGATAACAAAAAAGAGAATCACCAACTCAATACGACCCAGACGCCGTTCCTTGTTAAAATCCTGCATGGTCAGAAAAACATCTTTCTCACTGCGAAGATCCACAATTATTTTCGTATTGATAATGCTGTAAGGCTTCGGCAAAGCGGATACCGTAAGCCTTTGCGTGCGCAGGTCTTCAAACAAGGATTCGCCCTCATATGACAGGTGATTGCGCCGTACCGTGAACTTATAAACGGTGTCATCATGCGTGATGTAGTCTATGGAATCTCTTCGGCTGTAATAAGTCTCTACAGTATCGGCATAAAAGGTTTCGGTTTCAAGATCTTCGGCGGTTACAGGGCGATATCGCCACAATGCCAAAGACAAAAGAACAAGCAAAATCAATTCAACGGCAACGGCTTTGCGTAATTTTTCTTTGCAAAGTCTGTTACGGACTTTTTCGGGAAGTTTTTTCATTTCTCAGTCCTTTTCCATGAAACCGAAAAAACCAGATTGTCATACGAATCCGTTGTCGGGGATTTGCAATAATAACGGTATTCGTTTTCTGCCACAATTTCTCTTTTCATTATAAGTGTCGGACCGCTATCCGAATTTTCAGTTATCTGAACTTTCGGGCTGTGCAGGCACGGATGTTTGCAAGAAAAACTAACCTGCAATAAGCCTGTTTGGGAAACACAACGGAACATTGAAGTTGTTATTTTGCTGCTTATTTGCAAACACAGCATGGTAATCGGTTTGCAGATGCTTGTTTTTCCCCTTAAATTTGTTACGGAAAAATCCGTCAGCAAAAAGCCTTTTCGCACCGGAATGGTAAAAAGCGGGTAAATCTCATCGTCATAATCCGATTTTTCAAACCTGACACTGATCTCATATTCAGTATTTTTTTCAAGCTCAATCATATCCGCATTCAAAAACGGATATCCCAATACCGGATGAAACTTCCGATGTGTAGCCAACCATTCTTTGTCCTCTTCCGAAAGCTTTCCGTTTATGCTTCTGTTTTTCATTATTTCTTTTCTTTGCTGAATTTCTTGTTCAGCAATTGTTTTTTCCATCATCATAATCGCCCATATAACTTATGATTTATTCTGTTTTTATGTTGACAGCAAATCAAAAACGGCACACAAACAGGTGTCAATACTGTCCCACTGCTCGGAAACGACACATGTTTCAATGCCGTGCTCAACGGCATATACGGCAGAGGTGTCGGTGTCTGCAAACAAATCAAACCTTGTGCTGAAATCAACATTCGGTTTATAGAAACAACCGAATTTCAGCCAGCTTTGCGGTGTACCCTGCGGCCTGTTCAGGTCTTCAATACTGATATTGAACGGCTCGACCCGTTCACGAAAAGTCAGCGGAATACCGTATACGGAAAACCGATTCATCGGCAGAGCAATATTGTATTTTTCAGACAAATATGATTCCCAGAACAACGTGCATCCGTTCATACTGCGGTACAGCGTGAGCAATTCCGCAGGTACGGTTCGATTATAAGAATCAATCAGATGCTGAATCAGTTCCTCGGACATTGCCGCAAAAACAATATGTTTTGCAAGCGGCGGTGTTTTCTCAAAAACACCGTACAGGGTGCAGTTTTCCTGCTGTTTGATTTTATCTGCCGAAAATTGCAAATCCAATGCCTTTATTTTTTCAAGAAAAAGAAGTTGCGGCGTTTCCTGTTTACTTTTTTCAGCAGAGAATTTTGATTGCATGGATTTTATTTTATCAAGAAAGCTCATTATGATTTTCCTCCTTTGCTGTCAGAACCAAAATCAGCAGGCTGACGACATGATAAATAAATATCAAAGCCGATAAGACAATACCAACGATCAGTTCCGGTGCATACGGCACAAGACAACAAAAGCCGATGAGCAACAACAAAAGCACAAGGCACATTTTTACATAATGTGCAACATACACTTGTTTGCGGAATTGTCGGGCTGCATAAAATGATGCATCCACTTTTGCAGGATCCACTTCAAAAATCCGTAAGGGCGTATCGTTTTTATTAAAATCCGATTTCGATTTTGAAAGTGCGTATTTGTTTTTCAAATCAAAAAATTCTTTTCCGTTGCGGTCATTTTTTTGCACCGCCATGTACATGTAATATTGCGTTTGTTTAGGATCGGCTTTTTCAAAATAAAAGTTCCAACGATTGTGTTTCATAAGCATATACCCTGCCGCAGCTTGTTCGGCAAGCCACTGCTCAACCCTGTGCACCGTCGCCGGATTATGGGGGTACATTATTTTTGTGTCGTGCATCGTTTTCTCCCAGTCTGTCAGTTTGTTTTTGATTTTTTCTTCGATCGGATGTTTTTTCGCATTCGGTTGAAGAATTTATATCCGTGCGATGTTGTCAAAGAATACAAAAACAGAACGATGCCATAAATTATTTCAAGAATAACAAAAACACAAATAATTGCGATCCGTTCAACTCTTCGGGCTTCGTTGTAAGAATCCATGGTGTAAAATTCTTTTTCTTCGCCGTGAATATCAACGACGATACCGTTTTTCGGAAAATAGCGAATTGTCAATTGTTGCGATCGCAAGAAATCAAGATTTGCTTCATTCTGCTTTATGTCATTTGAAAAATAGTAGTTAAGTGCAGTTGTATCATGATAAATATAAATTTTGGTGCGATTATCTCCGACCGATTTTTTCGCTACTTCAACAGAATCGGCATAAAACACTGCTGTTTGTGTGTTATTTTCGGTTGCAATTTTTGCCGCATCATACAGTAAAAAGCAGGGCATGCAAATGAGCAACTGAAAAAGAACGAAATATATGATCGTTTTTTGCTTTGCTTCATTTTGTTTTTTCATTTTCCCATGTGCACCCCGTATAATTTCTTACTATTTGCGGCATTTCTTATTGCTTATTCCTCCACCTTGAATCCCTTTTTGATCAGGAAGAACAAGGGGATGAGGACAAACACGGAAATCACGGCGGAATAGGCGAACATGCTGGCGGACGGCACGATCGTTTCCACGCCGTATTCATTGAGATAGGTCACGGCGGAATTGCGGCAGGCAAGGTCACCGAGTGCAGGGCCGAGCACCATGGGGATGAGCACCGTAAAAATCATGCGGATGCCCTGGAACAGACCTGCTTTGCCGTCGGGAATAAAGTCCTTGATGGCGGCATTGAACTGAATACCCGTCACGAGATTGCCGACAAGGGTGGGTACAACACCGATGAGAACAACATGAATATTGGTTGTGGTGGACAAAAGTACAAGTCCTGCCGTCATCAGGATGGCTGCCGGAATCAGGCCTGCCGCCTTGTTTTTGGCGGATACCTTCAGAAGAATTGCCATGCTTGCAACAAGGGCGATAATGACAAGCACAGCCGTGACGATAACACTGGTTGTGATGAAATTTTCACCGCCGTTATCGGGAATGACAACATACTGCAAATAAACAAGAAGATAAGGGAAAAAGACCTGATATGCCACGCTCGAAAAGCCGACGGCAAGCAGGGTGAGATACAAGCGGGAATTGTTTTTGATTACAGACGGACGGAAGCCGTAGAACAAATCTGCCCAATAGCTCGACTTGGATTCATTGGTTTCCTGCGGTTTTTCGGGATTTTTAATAAGAACAAGACCCAAGGCACCGCAGGCGGCAACCACAAGACCGAGAACAAGGAAGAAATTCTGATAAGACACCGTGCCCGACTGTGCAAGCGAGCCGACACCCATGACCGTTGCAACCGATAAAAAGCCGACAAAGGTGAGTGCAAGCTCCATGGTGGGTCTGATTTTGGGCGTGGTGATGTCCGTCAACCATGCGTTGAATGCGGCATCGTTACTCGTAGAACCCATAAAGGTCATGATGATATCCATCACAATGACGACCCAGACGGTGGTGGTGAGGATTTTTGCTTCGTCGGTCAGACCGAACAAAGCAGCAATATTGTCACGGGTGAGAAAACCGAAAATTGCGGTCACGATACCCCACAGCAAATAGCCGACCGAAATGAACAGCTTGCGGTTTTTCATTTTGTCGCTGAGGGTTCCCATTAAGAAGGTGGTCAGAACCGCCGCAATTGCAGACAGCGCAACCATGCGGCTGATTGCCGTGGTGGGTGCCATCGAGCCTGCCATGGCCGCTTCGGATGCATTGGCATAGACGGAATTGTAAAGGAAGGTATTGAAATACATGTTTTCAATATTCCATGCGATACCACCCATAAAGCTGAACAGGCAAATGGTAAACCAGTTCTTTTTGGTGAGTTTCTCTTTGAGCATTGCTTTATCCTCTTTTCTTTTCCATTCTCAAGAATCAACAATTCAATATTTTTATTATACTAATTCGGTTCTTTCGTTTCAATTGACATTGTACACAAAGAAACGAAGCCGTTTTGCATAAAAAAAACAGCACAGGGGTAACAAGACCTCTGTGCTGTTGCTTGATTCTGATTTACTTATTCGGCTTTTTCAAGGTAAGCCATGCAGACATATGCATCATGGCCGTCCCATTCGATGTTGCCCCAGTAGAGAAGCTCATCATCGTCAGCATCTTCCCATGTGACAATGGCAAGAACTTCGACTTCTTCGCCGTCATAAGCCATGGAGAGTGCATCGCCGTAGCCGGGTTCAGCCTTGACCTTGAGGCCGTAGTCACCGGTGCCGGTAACAACATAAGTACCTACAGTGTAGTTGCCGGGAGCAGCTGCTGCAGCTTCACCGAATTCTGCAATGTAATCAGCTTCAGTCATAAGGAACTGCATTGCGACATAGCCGTCGGTGCCCTTGTAGGAAACAGCACCCCAGTAGGGATATGCAGCAACGTCAGATGCAATGATCTGCTTGACCTCGAGCTTGGTGCCGGAGGGAATTTCAACACCTGTGTCAACATCCACGCTTGCAGATGCACGAAGCTTGAGGCTCTTGCCTTCTGCATTGTAGAAGTAGAACACACCTGTGGTGTAGGGGCCGACTTTGATTCCTGCGGTTGCCTGGGTTGCTTCTTCCGGTGCGGAAGGATCAACAACAGGTGCGGAAGGATCCACAACGGGTGCCGAGGGATCAACAACAGGTGCGCTGGGATCCGCAACCGGAGCGGAAGGATCGACAACAGGTGCAGAGGGATCCACGACAAGACCGCTGGGCTGATTTTCTTCAGTAAGATTGCTTGTTGCTTCTTCTTTGCCGTTGACAGCATTGGCAATGCCTGCGCCGATGAGTGCGCCGATGAGCATGGAAACTGCAATCACAATAGCAAAGACGAGATACATTCTTTTCTTTTCCATAGGTTTAAAAACTCCTTTTTCGGGATTGACCCGATTTAAAATTTCTTTTGTTTTTTTGCACGGATAGCCCGTAAAGCAAATCGATATCGGAGGCCGAAATTTTTTCCACATCAACCACCAATGTTATATTATAGCAAATAAAAATAATTTTGCAAGTATTATCTTCATTAAATTCAAAAAAACAAATAAAATCGGAAGCCCGCAGACATAAAATCTGCAGGTTTCCGTGCTTTTTCAGTCTTCAATATGCTCCATGGTGAGGGACACAGCTTCTTCGATATTGACGGCGGGGATGCCGAAAATGGAGGTGTGGATTTTGCCGTTGACGGGAGCTTGCCATTCCTCGGGGATGCCGTCGATGGTGTTGCGCATACCGAGAATCGAGCCGACGGTGGCACCGTTGCAGTCGGTGTCAAAAGCCATGCCGACAGCAGCACAGACGGACTTGCCGAAATCACCTTCACCGTACAGCAATGCTGCGGTGACGATCATAGCATTGGAAATCACATGGCACCAGCCGTGGTCGGTGTGCTCATCCCAGAGCTCGTGAATCATGGCAAAACATTCATCACAGGTCTTCCCTGCTTTGTAATTATCCATCACATTGACAACGGCTTCGTACAGGCGGGAGGTATAGGGAATCTGTGCAAGACCGCCGAGAATGATATCCTCTATATCATCGGTCACGGCGGCACAGGCAATCATGGCAGAGACAAACATTTCACCGTAGATACCGTTCTTGACATGGGAAATGCGTGCATCCGTATGGGCCATGCGTGCGGCTTCCTCGGGGTTCCCGGGGCAGATATAACCGAAATAATCACCGCGGATCTGCGCACCGATCCACTCACGGCAAACATTTTTGTACATAGCGGATGCAGGGGGCTCAAGGCAGTTCATAAAATTGACAAATGCAATGCGCTCTGCGGTAAAATAGGCATAAACGGACTGACACTGCATCCACTGACGGGCAACATCATCGGATTCAAAATCCCTGCCGCATTCATTGACAAGCTTCTGCGCCAGCACAAGGTAGTTGGTGTCATCATCCACAGGCATACCGTCGCACTTATCTGCCCAGGTCTTACCGCGCAGCATGAATTTATAGTGCGATGCGACTTCCTTTGTCACTTCGCTTGACAATGTATAGCGGTGCAAGGGATAGTTATCGGTTTCCTTTAAAAACGGAATCAGCTCATCGCTGCGGATGCCCTCAAAGGGTTTTCCGAGCAGGCAGCCGACCGCACGGCCCATCCATGCACCGTGGATTTTCTTGCACAATGTGTCCGTATCGGGCATAGTCTGTGCAAAATCATGTGAAGAACGAAGCGCTTTGATTTCATCCAAAGAGTTCGGCTCATCATATTTGTAGCCCGGCTGTGTGCCTGCATTGATAACAAGCTCAAACAGCAAATCGCTCATGCGTGTCTTGATGTGCCCTGCTTCAAGCGAAGCGACCTCTTCAAAAAGTCCCTTGTAACGCTCAACATCAAGGCCCTCCTCCATGGACTGATTGTATTCAGCCAACAGGTCCTGCGGATAGCGGTTGAGTCCGTCGGCATTGTTGTAATCGGGCTTGATTTCGGTATTATAAATTTTTGCAAACATACGATTCCCTCGCTGTTTAATTATTTTTTTAATTATTATACCATATATTTCAGTATTTGCAATGCAAAAAAACGGAAGCATGCAGTTTGCACACTTCCGCCGGTTATTTTATTCTTTTGTCAGGATTTCGCCGACATTGTTAAGAATGTATTTGGGTCTGTAGGGGAAATTGTCGATATCCTCAAGAGAGGTAACACCGCTGAGAACGAGCACGGTGTCCACATTCGATTCGATGCCTGCGATAATATCGGTATCCATTCTGTCGCCGACAAATGCAATGTCTCCGCTGTGGCAGCCAAGCTTGCGAAGACCGTGGCGCAGCATCAGCGGATTGGGCTTGCCGATAAAATAAGCCTTTTTGCCGGTTGCAATTTCAATGGGTGCAACAAGAGAGCCGGTTGCGGGCATGAGGCCTTTTTCTGTAGGACCTGTGATATCGGGATTGGTGCCGATGAGCTTTGCACCCTTGAGAACAAGCTCGATTGCTTTTTCAATTTTTTCAAAGCTGTAGCTTCTGGTTTCGCCAACCACAACATAATCGGGGTTGACATCATTCATATAAATACCCTGATCGTACAAAGCCTTTGACAATGCACCCTCGCCGATTACATAGGCAGTGCATTTCGGCTTCTGCGACGACAGAAATGCAGCCGTTGCCATGGCACTGGTGTAAAAATGATCGGCATGCACATCAAGGCCCATTCTTGCCAGCTTCATACTCAGCTCATGCGGCGTTTTTTCGGGACTGTTGGTCAGGAAAACAAATTTCTTGTCATTTTCAATCAACCAGGTGATAAATTCCGTTACACCCTCAAGCACCTTATTGCCGTGATAAATAACACCGTCCATATCGCAGATAAAGCCGTGCTTTTCCATAATCTGTTTCATCACATCATCGCCTCCGTAATACATAATAACGGATTATAATTATAAAGTCAACCATAGAAACAATAAACAGGAAGGCAAAACAAACACAAAAATCGGTTTGCCGCATGAAACGGTCAACGCATAAAAAGCTTGCATTTCAACCGCAGGTAATATATAATAATACAAAATGAATACTGCCACCGGGCAGGAGATGCAAACGCATCCGTGTGCACATCGTTAGGTCTTTGAAGATGTGCATCCGGATGCGTATTTTTGGAGATAAGGATGAAAAAACTGATACATTATTTTTCTAAAATTGAAATTGCTTTATGGACAAGCAGTGTTGTGCTGATTCTTGTTTCATTTTCTGCGTTTGACAGAACAAATTACCTGACATTGGCAGCATCGCTGATTGGTGTTACTTCTCTGATTTTCAATGCAAAAGGCAATCCGATCGGGCAGGCGCTGATGGTTATTTTTTCACTGCTTTACGGAGTGATTTCGTACACATTTTCATATTACGGTGAAATGATCACATATTTAGGCATGACCATGCCCATGGCTGTGTTTGCATTGATTGCCTGGCTTAAGAATCCCTACAAAGGCAACAAGGCAGAAGTGAAGGTCAACACCGTCAGCCGCCGTGAGCTTTTGCTGATGACGGGCCTGACACTTGCAGTCACGATTGTTTTTTACTTTATACTGGATTACTTCAACACAGCAAACATTATCCCCGGCACACTTTCGGTGACAACAAGCTTTGTTGCCGTTTACCTGACATTCCGCAGAAGCCCGTGGTTTGCGCTGGCATATGCTGCCAATGACATTGTGCTGATTGTGCTGTGGGTGCTGGCAAGCATGACGGATGTGCGCTATATTTCTGTTGTGGTTTGCTTTGTCGCCTTTCTGTTCAATGATATTTACGGCTTTGCAAGCTGGCAGAAAATGAAAAACAGACAGAAGGAATGATGGTGTCGCATCGAATCTCCACGATCAAAAAAAACAAAACACTGCGGCACTGCAGTGTTTGTTTTTTGAAGACGAACCCTAATTTTAATACAAATGCACCCCCTTTTGTAGTTAGGGGGTGCAAAGTTATTTTAGGGGGTGCAAACAATTGCGGTTAATTAAGATATTTGCCGAAAAATTCCTTTGTTTCGGGAACACATATAACCTTAAACATATATTTGCCGCCATTGCCTCTAAAAACAATGTAAGTACAGCCAGCATTACTGTATCGGTAG
>JAZOWJ010000193.1:0-8495 GCA_045659125.1 Acutalibacteraceae bacterium | reverse complement strand
TGACATTCTTGCCCTCACCGGCACAGAAGGCATCACTGCTGATTCCACTGTCAACGATCTCATCGTTCTGCTTGTAGGCGGCGGCCTTGATATCTTCACCGCAGCAAACCTGAACAGCATCAAGGATATGCTTGTTGATCTTCTTGCAAGCCTTGAGGATTACATGGATCTCATCGTTGCTGTTGACGGCGTCCTCGGTGTTGACCTCGGCGCTTATGCAACCATGGAAACCTTCAGCTATGAAGGCGACAACATCGATCTCTTCATCGATGGTCTCGTAACCCTGCTGGCTCCCATCTCCGGCCTGCTCGGCTGGTTGCTGTTCGGCGACTCCTATGCATTCTTCCATTACAATGATACCGATGCAAACAATGACGGCGTAGCAGACGATCTGCTTGTACTGCCCGGCTCCGAAGGCTATAAGTACGGTCTCGGCGTTCTCCTCGAAGCTCTTACCGGCGAAACGGCTCCGTCCGTTGACGGTATGACCAACGTGGAAGCACTCGATGCAGTTCTTACCTACATCGGCCAGTTCATCAACAAGGTATTCAATATGAAGCTTGGCGAAGCCATTAACTTCGTACTCAGCCTTGTAACAGAACTTCTGTACTTCATCAATGCAAACGGTCTCTCCGTAATGCTCATCAACCTTCTTGCTTCGGCATACTCCCTTGTGGAAACTCTGAACAGCGAAGGTATCCTCGATCTCAACCTCAACGAGCTTCTCGGCGGACTCCTGTTCACCGACGAAACCAAGGAAGCTCCTGACTTCCGCATCGAAAACACCAACCTGTTGCTTGTTTTCGAAATCGTTGAATACTTCACCGGCCTCGAATTCACCGATGTTGTCGGCGCAAGCAAGATCGAAAACTTCTACATGGGCGAAATCACTGCTTATGAATCTGTTGCAGGTTACACTGCATTCAGAATGGGCTTCTCTGAAGACATGACAACCTACGGTACAACCAAGGTTGAAGACATGGCTGACATGTTCACCATCCTCATCAGCTTTGTACTCGAAGTTCTCTTCTATGCAGATGACACAACCAACAACGCAGCTGTTCTTAACAGCATGCTCGGTCTCGAAGGCATCTCCCTTGTTGACATTGTAGCTCTTGTTAAGGCTCTGGGCATCAACACCCCGAACTACCTGTATTACAACTGGAACTACATGCACGGTGATGTTGAAACCGAAACTGTCGACGGTAAAGAAGTGATCAAGTCCATCTCCATTACCGATCGCGAATTCAAGAACTACCTGACCTATCAGAACAACTGGGATGAAGCTACCGCTGAAACTCTCATGGCTAAGCTTCCCAACCTTCTTGTTCAGATCCTCGGCATGACCGGCACTGAAGTTGCTGAAAAGGCAACTCTCAACGAAGTGATTGCAACTCTTACCGGCAGCAACCTGGCTCTGTTTACCGAAGATAACCTCAACATGATCAAGAATGCTCTTGTTGATCTCCTTGCAGGTCTTGATGATTACATGACCATCATCACCTCTGTTGACGGTATCCTTGGTCTTGACCTCGGCGCTTATGCTGAAATGGGCGACTTTGTCTTCACAGAAGGCAACGAAACCGAACAGTTTGTTGCAGGTCTCGTTAAACTGCTCGAACCCATCTCCGGTCTGCTTGATTGGTTGCTGTTCGGCGGAAGCTACGCATTCTTCCACGACAGCGCAACAGGTGATAAGGATCTCCTTACACTTGCAGGCTCCGAAGGCTACAAGTACGGTCTCGGTGTTCTCTTCGAAGCTCTCGGCATTGTTGCTCCCGACGTAGACGGCTATGACAACTTTGCTGATAAGATGAATGCAATCCTCACCGCAGTGGCTGCATTTGTCGATAATCTCCTTGCAATGAATCTTGAACAGGCTATCGACTTTGTCCTGAACCTGCTCACCAACCTCATCTACTTCATCAATGCAAACGGTCTGTCCGTAGCAATCCTTAACCTGCTCGCATCTGTATACGATCTTGTTAAGGAACTCAACGCAGACGGCGTTATCGATCTGAACCTCAACGAACTTCTCGGCGGTCTGATCTTCACCGACGAAACCAAGGAAGCTCCTGCATTCGATCTCGAAGCAATCGACCTTCTCATGGTCTTCAACGTTGTTGAATATCTCCTCGGTGTTGAAATCACCTCCTGGATGTCCATCGTTGACAAGGATACCAACGCTATCGTTGACGGCTACAAGCTTGACACCTTCTACATGGGCGAAATCACTGCTTATGATTCCGTAGCAGGCTACAAGGGCTTCAAGATGAGCCTTCTGAAGCCGGACGGCACAGCAGGTGACTATGCACAGTATCTCGTAGAAGACCAGGCTGACCTTGTTACCATCATCCTCAGCTTCGCTCTTGAACTTCTGCTCTATCCGGGCAACGCTGAAGCAATCGATGAACTCATCGGCAGCGACAGCTTCTCCATTGCAGGTATCGTTGATCTCGTGAAGGGTCTGGGCGATCTCACCCACACCACCATCACCTTCAACTGGAACTACTTCAATGGTCCGGAAGGCACGATCGTTAAGGACGGTAAGGAATACATCACTTACACACCTGCTGACGATAAGTCTTATCGCGAATTCAAGAACTACCTGACCTACGGTAACAGCTGGAATGAAACCACAGCTGAACTGCTTGATACTTCTCTCATCAGCATCATCAACATGGTGCTTGATATGACCGGTGTCGAAATCAACAAGATCGGCGATCTTCTTGGTGACGACTTCACCCTCTACAAGGCAGAATACATCAACTCCATCAAGAATGCTCTTGTAGGTCTGCTGACCGACCTGTCCGACTACATGGATCTTATCTCCACTGTTGACGGTATCCTCGGTGTCGATCTTGCAGCTTACGAAAACATGACGGATGACTTCGTATTCGAAGACGGCGACAGTGCTGCATTCATTGACAGCCTGTACACCATCCTTCAGCCCATTGAAGGCCTGCTTGCATGGCTGCTGTTCGGTGAATCTTACGGATTCTTCTACTACAACCAACTCAAGGAAGGCAAACCGGTCGAAATGATCGTTCTCGACGGTGCAGACGGTTACACCAACGGTCTTGCACTCATCCTCGAAGCTCTCGGCGTCAAGGCTGCAGACATCAATGCTGTTGACGAAAACGGCAATGAGCTGTATCCGACTGTCGAAGCAAAGTTCAAGGCAATCCTTACCTCTCTTGTTGGCTTCATCGGCGAAATCCTCAACGGAACTCTTGAAGAAGTCATCGACAAGGCTCTTGCCCTGATTGTCAACCTCCTGTACTTCATCAATGCAAACGGTCTGTCTGCAGCTCTCATCAACTTCCTTGCAGCTGCATACAACATCGTCAACCTGCTCAACTCCAGCGGTCTTGTCGATCTTGACCTCAACGAACTGCTCAGCGGTCTGTTTGATGACAAGGACGGCGACGGTGAAGCCGATGTCCAGCTCGACATTGAAAACACCAACCTGCTGACTCTGGTTGAAGTTCTTGAATACTTCCTTGGCATGGAAATCACCGACATCTTCGAATATGTCGATAAGGATGGCAATGTCCAGAGCAAGATCAGAAACTTCTACATGGGCCATGTTGAACAGTATGACTCCGTCGGTGATGCTCCCGCCTTCAAGATGATCCTTGGCAAGGCTGACGGCACCGCAGGCGACTATGCACAGACTCTTGTTGAAGACAGAGCAGACTTCGTAACCATCCTTGTCAGCTTCCTGCTTGAAGTAGTTCTTTACGATACCAACGCACTGGCACTCGACGAACTGCTCGGCACCGACGGTATGGTCGCAATGATCGTAGAACTCGTTGAAGCTCTCGGCGGATTCGATGTTGAATATGTCGACTTCAACTGGAACTACATGAACTACGACGAAACCGACGAAAATGCAGACAAGTATGCAGGTTATGTTGATAAGAACGGCGACGGCATCTTCGATGAAATCGCACTGCCCGACCGCTACATCAACTACTTCAACACCTACACCAAGAACATGTGGACTGAGGTCAAGGCTCAGTACCTTGTAAGCAACATTGATGCAATCGTTGCTGACATCATGGGTCTTGTCAACGGCGAAGAAGTTTCCGGCGATCTTGACTTCGCAGGAATGCTGCTCGGCGAAGACTTCACCCTCTACAAGGCTGAATACCTTGAAGCCATCACAACTGCAATTCCCGGTCTGCTTGAAAGCCTGGATGCAAGCCTCGTTGATATCATCGGACTTGTACTCGGCGTAGACCTTTCCGCTTATGCAAACCTGCACTTCGTAGGTATGCCCAATGCAGATGTCGCTCAGATCCAGGATCGCAATGCTGATGCCTTCGGTCTGTACTACATGGACGGTGACAACAAGTACTACATCATCCGTGATGAATACGCAGAAGCAGACTTCATCAACGGCTTGTGCGCAATCGTTAACCCGATTGAAAACGTTCTCAGCTGGCTGTTGTTCGGCGGAAGCTACTCCTTCTTCTATCACAACAACACTGATGACAACTTCGACGGTAAGCCCGATGAACTTCTGGTCATCGCAGGTGCAGACGGCTACACCAACGGTCTTGCACTGCTTCTTGAAGCACTCGGCGTCAAGGCACCTCGCGTTGCTTATGACAACGAAGGCAACATCGATGCAACTGCTACTCTGCATGCACTTCTTACCGCACTGGCAGCAAGAATCAGCGAACTGCTTGCTGATCCGATCAACAACATTGTTGCTCTGATTCCGAACCTGCTGTACTTCATCAATGCAAACGGTCTGTCCGTTGCAATTCTGAACACCCTTGCTTCTGTTTACAACGCACTTGGCGTTGTTCAGGAAAACGGCGCAGCTCTCGGTATCGATGAAGAAACCCTTGCAACTCTCGACCTCAACAAGCTCATCGGCAGCCTGCTTGATGATACCGGACTTGAGATCGACCTTGAAAATACTGACCTTCTTGCAGTATTCAATATCGTTGAAGCTCTCATCGGTCTTGAAATCACTGACGTTGTCGGCTACCTGAAGATCGACAACTTCTACCTTGGTCAGATTAAGCCTTACGACACCGTAAGCGACTTCGAAGCATTCAAGATGAGCTACTCCGCTGACGAAGATGCAGGCGACATGCTCACCATCATCCTCAGCTTCCTCATCGAAGTTCTGCTGTATGGCAACAACGCAGCAGTTCTTGACGACATGCTTGGTCTTGACGGCATGATCGTTGCAATCGTCAACTACCTTGTATCCGATGCAATCATCAACTACTCGATGATCAACTGGAACTACATGGAAGGCACTATGGACGAAGAAGGCAACATCACGCTGCCCGGCAACCGCTTCATCCACTACCTTGAATACGGTAACAACTGGACCGAAGAAACCTCTGAATACATCTTCGAAAACATTGATGCAATCGTAGAAATGGTATTCAGCCTCATCAACTCCGACGAAGAAGATCAGCAGACCCTCAGCGATCTGATCCTTGGCTTCTTCAACCCGGACGAAGATCTCTACACAGCAGCATTGCTTGATGACCTCGCAGTCATGCTTGCAGACCTGCTCGGCCAGCTTGGTGACGCTCTCGTCGATCTCATCGGCCTCATCCTCGGTGTAAACCTGTCTTCCTTCTCGCAGATGCGTTTCGCTGATTACGATGAAACCGTAGCTTATGAACTCGATAAGGGTCACGACCTGTATTACACCGAAGCAGACGGTGTCAAGACCTACGCAATTGCAGGCAGAACCGACTTTGTCGATGCTATCTGCATGATGCTCGAACCCACTTACGAAATCCTTGACTGGCTCCTGTTCGGCGGCGAAATCGCATTCTTCGTTGACAGCGTAACCGGTGAAGACAACCTTCTTGAACTTGTTGGTGCACAGGGCTTCATGGCTGGCCTTGTACCGGTTCTCGAAATCCTCTTCGTTGACATGGGCACTGTTACTTCCGACGTAAACGGCGAATTCAACACCGCTGTTGTTCTGCCGCAGCTGCTCAACGCATTGATGAACAGAATCGACGAAATCATTGCAGACCCGATCGACGAAGTACTCAACATCATCCCGAACCTGCTGTATAACATCAATGCCGGCACCATCTCCGCACTGCTTAAGAACCTGCTTGGTTCTGTCTACGGCGTGCTTGGTGCAATCGGTCAGGATCTCTCCGTTGACGGTCTGATCTGTGATCTGATCGGCATCGAAAACGAATACTTCAGCATCGAAAGCTTCAGCCTGCGTGATGTCTTCTACCTGGTTGAACACTTCACCGGTCTGAATATCAATGCAGCAGTTTATGATGAATCCCATCCTGTAGATATCGATGACTTCTACCTTGGTATCATCGAAAAGTACACTTCCGCAAATACCTCCACCGCTTACAGAATGAAGTTCCCGGCAGTAAGCACCGATTATGAAGTCGGCGGCAATGTTCCGGAAGACCGTGCAGACCTGCTTGCAATCCTCGTTGGTTTCGTTGTTGACATTGTCAACTTCGAGGGCAACCGTGAAGCAATCGATGCTCTGCTTGGCGAAGGTAGCTGGGAAGCAATCTATGCAGTTCTTCACCTTGAAGAATTCGAAATGCAGCAGTTCGATTGGCTGTATTGGGAATATGCCGACACCGGCATGATCTTCGCTCCGGCAAAGAACTCGCTCCTGTTCGCTACTGCATACGGTAAGTACTTCACCAAGGATATGGCCAACGACATCGTAACCCACTTCGATGAATTCGTTGACACATGGATCCGCCTGCTGGGTGTTGAAAGCCTGATCGACGGCATGACCTTCGACAGCCTTGAAGACCTCATCAATGAGCTCCTCAACGAATACCTGTACACTGCAGACATCGGCAACACCATCCTCGATGCACTTGTCGGCCTGCTTGACAGCATTAAGGACATCGATCCCGACGGTTACATCCTCGGCCTTGTCAAAGAACTTCTCGGCATAGACCTTACTCAGCTCGGTAACATCCGCGTTGTTGCTACCGAAGAAGAAGCTGCTCAGTTCAACGGCTCCAACTTCACAGTTTATGTTGTTGAAAAGGGTGATACCGAAAGCTTCATCAATGCTCTTTCCGGCATTCTTGAGCCCATCACTCCGTTGCTTGGCTGGCTGCTTTGCAACAAGCCGCTGTCCTTCTTCTATGACCACGAAGGCTACAATGCAATCACCCTTCTTGGTGGCGAAGGCTATGCATACGCACTTATCCCGCTGCTCGAAGCTCTCGGCTGCCCGGCTGACAGCATCCTGACTCCCGAAGAGTACTACGCAGCAGCAGAAGCCGATTCCGCAAACATGATCGGCAACATCCTCAGACCGATCGCTGCAAGACTTGCTGACTTCGCAGAAGATCCGGCTATGGAACTTCTTGAACTCCTGCCCGCATTGATCTACTTCATCAACTCCAACGGTGTTGATACAGTAGTCAAGAACCTGCTGCACGGTGTATTCGGTGTTCTGGATGCACTTCAGCCGATGCTTGGCGGCGTCAATGCTTATGAGCTTGTAGGTATTCCGGATCTCGGAACACTCGACTTCGCAGGCATCCTTGAGCTTGCTCTCGGCAGCCTTGAAGAAGACCTTGGCATGAGCATCGTAAGACCTGCCTACAATGCAATTCTCGAGTTCACACATGGTGAAATCGTTTCCTTCCAGTCCAAGAACGGTCAGATCGCTTATACTATGAAGTATAACGACGAGTCCGCAGACAGAGGCGACATGATCACCGTTCTGCTTCGCTTCGTTCTCAACTTCGCAACTCTTGGTGACAACATCACAGCCATTAAGGAAATGCTGAGAGGTTCCGTCAACGAAGATGCGTTCACCTTCATCTGTTATCTCCTTGACAACCTCAAGGATATGGCACAGAACCCCGACGGTATGGATAAGATGCTGTACTCCATCTACTACATCTTCTATGCTCTGTACCATGCAGGTAAGGAAACCCTGAACTGGCTCGACGACACCAACGACAACTTCCTGTTCCTGTGCGATCTGTTCAAGAACAGCAAGGATGATACTCTCAGCGGTCTTTGGGGCGACCTGAATGGCTTCGTTGAAAGAAACGATCTTGAAGATGTCGTTAACCCCGATCCGATCGATCCGAATCCCGGTATCGCCGGCGGCGGTCAGATCTCCTTCTGGCAGAAGATCATTGAATTCTTCCAGAAGATCGCCGATTGGTTCAAGAACCTCTTCAGCTAAATCGTTTACGAAAAAGTGAACAAGCAAACTGAATAGCGCAGCCGCCCCGATTCCGAAAGGAACCGGGGCGGTTTTGCATTGCATATAAAAGATAATAAGAGTGGACATTAAAATAAATTATGGTTTGTAGGGCGGTGCCCTGAATGCAAAATGGAAAATGCAAAATGCAAAATTAAAGGGTCGCTTGGTAAGGTCAGCACATCGGTAAGCCAATAGTGTCAGCACATCGGTAAGCCGGAGGTAAGTGCATTATGTATAGAGTCAAGGTGGAGATTGAAAGAATTTCGGTAGGAACGCAGGC
>JAZOWJ010000192.1:0-8568 GCA_045659125.1 Acutalibacteraceae bacterium | reverse complement strand
CCCCGTCAACACAAGAATACAGTCGGGATTGTCCTTGCGGATGCGGTTGAGTGCCTGTCTTGTTTTGCGTGAGCTTTCCGCCGTGACGGTGCAGGAATTGACGATATAAATATCGGCATCCGTATCCGCCAGCGGAGATTTTGCAAGCAGACAGCGCATCTGCTCAGATTCATATTGATTGACCTTACAGCCTAAAGTATAAAAACGAACCTTCATAATTTTTCACCGCCGATATTATACAACACTTTTGCCGTTAAATCAATGCAAAGCGGTATTTTTTGTCCGACAAAAGAATAGAATTGAGTGAATCAATTTGTCCGGAGGGTATTATTATGAGAAAATTCATTGCAGTTTTGCTCACTGTGAGTCTGTTTTGCTCCTTTTTGCTGCCTGTTTTTGCAGACCAGACCTCGGTGGCTTACATGGAATCGGAAGAAGATGTTGCTGTTGACGAAAGCATGATTTATTCACAAGAGGCTGAAGCACTTGCATTCAGCGAACAAATCAAAGCTAACTCAGCAGTGCTTATGGATGCGGATTCGGGAAAGGTGCTGTTGGCACTCAACGAAAACGAAGCGGTATATCCGGCATCCGTCACAAAAATCATGTCCCTTTTGCTTATTTGCGAAGCAATCGACAGCGGAAAAATTGCACTCGGTGACAGCGTGACAATTACAGAAACGGCGGCCTCGCGAGGTGGCTCGCAGATCTGGCTCGAGCCGGGTGAAAGCATGACGGTCAATGACCTGCTCAAGGCAACTGCCGTTTACAGCGCAAATGATGCCTGCACAGCCCTCGGAGAGCACATTGCAGGCAGTGACGAGGCGTTTGTGCAGATGATGAATGACAAGGCAAAAGAGCTCGGCATGAACAACACGACCTTTGAAAACTGCACAGGCCTTGACGACACAACCACCAATCACCTGACAACGGCTTATGATGTGGCACTGATGTCGCAGGCATTGCTGCAGTATCCGTTTATTACAGACTACACAACAATATGGATGGACACACTGCGAAACGGTGAAACGGAAATTGTCAACACAAACAAGCTCATTCGTTTTTACAACGGTGCAACGGGATTAAAAACAGGCACAACCGAAAAAGCAGGCTGCTGCGTTTCGGCAAGTGCAACACGCAACGGTCTGAACCTGATTGCCGTTGTGATGGGCTCCGAGAACAGCTCTGACCGTTTTGAGGCAGCAAAATCCATGCTCAATTGGGGATTTGCAAACTATGAAAACTATACACCTGTGTTGGATGAATCGCTGATAACAGAGGTGGTTGTACTGCACGGCAAGGAACGCTCAATCCGTCCCGTTTTTGCAGATGATGTAAAGGGTGTTCTGCTCAAAAAAGGCACAAGTGACAGCGTAACACAAAAGGTTGAGCTTGCAAGCGAGGTCGAAGCACCGATTGCACAAGGTCAACAGCTTGGCACACTTACCGTTTTTGCTGCGGATGAGGTGATTGCACAGATTCCGTTGGTTGCAGGTAAAGAGGTTGAAAAGCTCGGATTCTTTTCTTCACTATGGCTTTATCTTCGTTCGCTCGGCAAGGAAAAAGCAGATTGATTTAAGATTGACACGCACAGGCAAGAGTGTTATAATAACAACAATAATATAAAATGTAATAAGGATGGTTTGTTATGGAAATCAGAATTTTTGATGATGCCGCTTCCCTCGCTCTTGCTGCTGCTGATATTTTTGCTGAACAGATCAAGAAGAATCCTGCAAGTGTTCTTGGTCTTGCAACGGGTGCTTCCCCCGTTCCGACCTATAATCGCTTGATTGAAATGTTCAAGGCAGGCGAAATCAGCTTTGCAGACATCCGCACATTCAACCTCGATGAATACTGCGACCTGCCCAAGGATGACAAGAACAGCTACTACACCTTCATGCATGAAAATCTTTTCAATGCTGTGGACATCAAGGAAGAAAATGTACATATTCTGAACGGCAACGCAGAAGACGCCGAAAAAGAAGCCGCTGATTTTGACGCAGCAATCGTAGCAGCAGGCGGAATTGACATTCAGCTTCTGGGCATCGGCAACAACGGACACATCGGCTTCAACGAGCCTGCTGACGAATTCACCACAGGCACCTTCAAGGTCAAGCTGACTGACAGCACCCTGCAGGCCAACAGCCGTTATTTTGATGAAAATCCCATGCCGCATTATGCACTGACCATGGGTGTCGGCTCCATTATGGCCGCCAAGAAGATTGTTCTGATTGCAACAGGCCCCGCAAAAGCACAGGCCATTCACGACACTGTCAAGGGCGAAGTTACCGCACAGGTCCCTGCATCCATTCTGCAGAACCACGCAGATTGTGTTCTTCTTCTCGACAAGGCTGCCGCTTCCCTGCTGTAAATTTAAAACAGAAGGCTTATCGGTGCGAAAAATCAACTCGCACCGATATTTTTATTCTTTTAAAACTAATAATAAAAATAAAGCAAAAAAAATTCAAGAAATTTCAAAAAAAGTCTTGACAAGTGCCACTTTCGTGTGTATAATAGCGTTGCGTTTAGAGGAATGGTGTAACGGTAGCACGACAGACTCTGACTCTGTTTGTTGGGGTTCGAATCCCTATTCCTCTGCCAATAAAAAAGACATCACCTTGTGTGGTGTCTTTTTTGTTTGATAAGATAATAGGGATTCGAAGGACGAGCGGTACAGAGAAACAATCCGGTGGATTGTTTCGACCGCGAGCGACCAAGCGCCCGCAGGCGCGCGAGTCGAATCCCTATTCCTCTGCCAATAAAAAAGACATCACCTTGTGTGGTGTCTTTTTTGTTCGTTTGATAATAGGGATTCGAAGGACGAGCGGTACAGAGAAACAATCCGGTGGACTGTTTCGACCGCGAGCGACCAAGCGCCCGCAGTGCGAGAGTCGAATCCCTATTCCTCTGCCATCAAAGGGCCACAAAAAAAGATATAGCCACAGAAAAACTCTGATTTTATCATGGTTTTTTCTGTTTTTACAGGCAAAATTTTAGGTTACAATTTAAACGCACAAAAAAGATATTTTTCACAGAACAGACTTGAACTCTCGCATAAAAGCGAAAGATTTATATCATAAGCACTGTATCAAAGCATTCTATGATGTTGTATGTGTGATAAAAATGTGATATAATTAATTACAAGAATCTATGATTGAAGCGGTAAATGAAATGGAACTATTAAGAAATTATTACAGTATATACTCCACAATTCATAATGATGTGAAAGATATAATTAAGTCAGGCAACTATGAGAAAATCATTTTAGATTTAATGAACGCATCAAAAGAAATTTTTCCTAGTCGATATACCCATTTAGACAATCAAGCTCATGGTGAGTGTGATTTTGTCGATGTTGTTACTGGCGAGAAATTTGATGCTAAAATCCCTATTGACAAGAGACAAGGACAAATGATTGGTAGTCAAAAAGGTGATGTTAGTGCATTAACAACTGAATTTCACAATGAAGCGTTAGAGTTTCAGTATTGCTTTGTGGGAGATCAAAAAAAGCCGATCACAGAACTAAATCTATTCAAAAAAATGAAGAACAATATCAGCAAGACTAAATCGGATGAAAATGTAATATTCTTCATTCCATACCCGATTGTTATTGATTTTGAAGGTTTCCCACTTATAGGTGCATCCGACCTTCTTAAAAAGATTTATAGAGAGCTGTCTGCAAGCACTGATATATCTGGAAAGCATTTATATGCAATTTATATTTCATTTGACAGAAAAATGGTTCTCCGGAGTTTAGAAACGGATAAAAGAGAGTATCTTCAGTTTCCCGAGATGCAGCACTATGTTGATTACAATATAAAGCATATTGAATTAGATTAAGAGGAGTTGAGTAATACTATGTCAGAAAAACATTATATATCGGAAAATGCTCAACTCATGGCTGAGTGGGATTGGGAAAAGAATGATGAATTAAAACTCTACCCTCAAACATTAACTCTTGGTAGTGGAAAAAAAGCATGGTGGAAATGCTCAAAAGGACACGAATATCAAGCAATGATATATGATAGAAACAACGGAAAAGGATGTCCGTATTGTGCAGGTAAAAAAGTTTTGAAAGGTTACAATGATTTGCAAACGGTCAATCCATCTTTAGCAGAAGATTGGAGTTACAAAAAGAACGGGAATCTGAAACCAGAAGATTTTACCGCCAATAGTGGTAAAAAAGTTTGGTGGAGATGCAGTCAAGGTCATGAATGGCAAGCAACAGTACACGATCGGAACAGCGGTAAAGGTTGCCCTTATTGTTCGGGTAGATTTGCAATCAAAGGATACAATGATTTACAAACAATTAATCCATTATTGGCAAAAGAGTGGAGTTGTGAAAAAAACGGCAATTCAAAACCGAAAAATTTTACAGCAAATAGCGGAATAAAAGTTTGGTGGAAATGCAATAAAGGTCATGAATGGCAGGCATCAATACACAACAGGAACAAAGGAGAGGGATGTCCTGTTTGCAATTCGGAACGAAGCACATCTTTTCCCGAATATGCAATTGTATATTATCTAAAAAAATACGGATTAGATGTATTACACTCATATAGAGAAAAAGGTTACGAACTAGATGTTTATATCCCATCTAAGAGAATTGCCATTGAATATGACGGATATCTTTGGCACAAAAATAAAGCAAAAAAAGATTTAGAAAAGAATAAAAAGTGTGTAAAAGATGGAATTAAACTATATCGAATTAGAGAAGGTTTACCGTCCCTCGATGACAGTTCTATAGATTATGTTGTTCAACGGAATCAGGAAGATCTCTCAAAAATACTTGAACTTCTTTTAAGTGAAATCGCTGAAACCAATGTAGATATCGACCTTAAAAGAGATAATATTGTCATAGAAAATTTTCGGGAACATATGGAAAAAGAAACTTCTTTATTGCTTTCTAATCCAGAGATAGTGAAAGAGTGGAATTACGAAAAGAACGGTAATTTAAAACCAGAGCATTTTGCAGCTAATAGCAATAAAAGAGTGTGGTGGAAATGTAGCAAAGGGCACGAATGGCAAGCAGGGATTGCAACCCGTAACAAAGGGCACAAATGTCCATATTGCTCGGGCATAAAAACTATAAAAGGCACTAATGATTTACAAACTGTTAACCCGATATTAGCCAAAGAGTGGAATTATGAAAAAAATCAAGGATTAACACCTGCGGATGTTATGGCTAATAGCGGAATAAAAGTTTGGTGGCGATGCAATCGAGGGCACGAATGGCAAGCAACTATATCCAACAGGAATTATGGAACAGGTTGCCCCGCGTGCTATAAAGCGCAAAAAGGGCAACGACAAATAAATATGTATGACGCCGATACTTCTGCATTCATTGCAACTTTTGATAGCGTTAAGGCTGTTTGCGATTACTTGGGTTTAGATAGTAAAAAAGCGAATGGCACCATCTCACGCGTGTGTAGAAGAAAGCAAAAAACGCTAATGAAAAAGTATGTTTTAAGGAATGCCGACGATGATGAATTTAGCAAATAAAATTTACCGTTGAGCAACAATGTGAGAGTTCGAATTCATACGCAAAAATGCCGAAAATATCTTTTTTGTAGCCCATAGACAAAAAAAAGACATCACCTTGTGTGGTGTCTTTTTTGTTTGATAAGATAATAGGGATTCGAAGGACGAGCGGTACAGAGAAACAGTCCGGTGGACTGTTTCGACCGCGAGCGACCAAGCGCCCGCAGGCGCGCGAGTCGAATCCCTATTCCTCTGCCAATAAAAAAAGACATCACCTTGTGTGGTGTCTTTTTTTGTTCGTTTGATAATAGGGATTCGAAGGACGAGCGGCACAGAGAAACAATCCGGTGGATTGTTTCGACCGCGAGCGACCAAGAGCCCGCAGGCGCGCGAGTCGAATCCCTATTCCTCTGCCAACAAAAAAAAGACATCACATTGTGTGTAAGTATGCCTCGCTTTTTTTATGTGTGACACAAGTTGCATACATCAGCCTTTTTTAGTAGCTTTTCGATGCGAAAAGCTCGTCATACACAAAATAACATTATAAGCACTTGTGTCTGAAAGGAAGTTATACTAAATGATTTACTTTTTAAAATATAAATGTTATAATTAAATAGTAACAAATGGAGGGTTTTGTATGAGTCGTTATGATATTGCCGCATATATATGGCCTGCTTATACCGGAGATGAACCGAGAACGCGGATGTTCTGGCCCGAAGGAATCGGCGAATGGCAAACGGTTAAAAATCAAGAGCCGAAAGAAAACGGTTATTTCTGGAACAGAAAACCGTTGAGAGGATATGAAAATGAGGCAGATTCTGAGGTTATGCGGCAGCAGATTGAGCTTGCTGTTAACCACGGAGTCAATGTGTTTATTTATGACTGGTATTGGTATGACAACCGTCCGTTTCTTGAAAACTGCCTGAATGACGGCTTTCTGAAAGCAGAAAATAACCACAAAATGAAATTTTACATCATGTGGGCAAACCACGATGCTTCAACTCTTTGGGACAGACGTATTGCAGGCAAAAATGACACCATCATCTGGCAAGGTACGGTCAACCGTGAGCAATTTGAAACAGTTGGGAAACGATGGATCGAACTGTATTTCAAAAAAGAAAATTATTATAAAATCGATAACAAACCTGTTGTCAGCATTTATGATCTTAACAATCTGCTTAAAGGTCTCGGCGGCATTCAAAAGACAGCAGAAGCTCTTCAGTGGCTTGACAAAGAAACAAAAAAAGCAGGCTTTGACGGTGTGCATATGCAGTTTGTGCGCTATAACGGCAGCATGAGTTTATATGACGAAAAGTTCAGAAACGAAGTCACAAACGAAGCTGAGATTGTTGACAAACTTGGTTTTGCATCCATAACAAACTATCAGTTTGCGCACCTGACGAATATGCACCGTGATTATCTTGACATCACGGAAGATGTAAAAGAAATATGGCAGCAAATCTGCGACAATTACAATGTGCCGTATTATCCGCATGTCTCAATCGGATGGGACAACAATCCGAGGCATCTGCATTTTCTCAATTACATTACGAAAAACAATACCCCCGAAAATTTCAAAAAATGTTTGCAGGCGGCAAAGGATTTCTGCGATAAAACAGGTGTAAATCTGATTACCGTAAACAGCTGGAACGAATGGACGGAAACGAGCTACCTTTTGCCCGACAATGTCAACGGCTATGGTTATCTCGAGGCGATAAAGGAAGTTTTTGCAAACGCATAAGGAGCTAAACTTAAAATGTTTATTCATATTATAAAAAGAATAAAAGGTAACAATCGACTGATATTGAAACTGATATTGATCATTATTTTAGTCCCTGTCGGATTCTTCGCTTTTCTCTATGGATTTGCAATGTTAATGCAAAACAAAGTATATGAAGCAATCTCCATTATCGGTGTATTGTTATTGGGTCTCACAATACTTGCAATCGTGCGCATAGCGAAGTGCAATGAACCGGTCACCGCAGTTTTCAAAGGTCACAGTCTGATCGGCAATAATTGGAAATATGCCCTTGTGTTCAGTTACAAATACGAGGCCCAGCAATACAATGACCGTGAAACCGTTGACCATTATTCAAAACAAAAAATCAAAAAGATGTTCGAAGAAAACAACGAATATACCATCTGGATTAATCCCAACAAACCCGAACGCTGTGTTTTTAACAAAAAAAGAGCTATTCTGCCATGCTGTGCATTGCTGCTGTTCAGCATCGTTTTTATAGTCTTGCCTGTTTTTATCTGAAGCAAATCAAAATAAGCGGAGTAAATGCACTCCGCTTATCTGTTATGATTACACTTCTGCTACAATTCGATTATAATTTTCCGTATCCGTTGCACCTTCCGTGTTAAAGAACAAAACAACACTGTTTTCATTCAATTGCAAATCTTTGCGCAGTTCCGCCAAATCGGGATTGCGCATTATTTCTGCAACACAGCCGAAAGCGGAAGCACCGCTTTCCCCTGCGATAATCGGCGTATCATCACCGTATGGCTTTGCAAGAAGGCGCATACCGTCGGCGGCGGCTTCGTCATGGAACGCAATGAAATGATCGGCATATTGAGATAAAATATCCCATGCAAGACTGCAAGGCTCACCACAGGCAAGACCTGCCATGATGGTATTCATATCCCCTTCCACACAGTGCATTTTGCCGTCGTTTGCCTTGGCGGTGCGATAAAAGCAATCTGCCGAAAGCGGCTCAACAACCGTGATAATCGGTCTGCTTTCACCGTATACGGAAGCGAAAAATGCTGCAACAGCGGCAGCCATAGAGCCGACACCTGCCTGCAAAAAAATATGGGTCGGCTTTTCGGGCAGCTGCTCATAGGCTTCAAGCGCCATGGTGCAATAGCCCTGCATGATGCGTTTGGGAATTTCAACATAGTCACCAAAGGCGGTATCCTGCACAAGGCACCAGTCGTTTTCGTTTGCATGCTTTGTGGCAAGACGCACACAATCATCGTAATTCATATCCTGAACAGATGCATCAGCCCCTGCCTTTCGGATATTTTCGAGCCGTTCAAGTGCCGAGCCCATGGGCATATAGACAACACTTTTGCAGCCGAATT
>JAZOWJ010000191.1:0-2792 GCA_045659125.1 Acutalibacteraceae bacterium | reverse complement strand
CATACCAGGCGGTCGCGTTTGACACCGACCCACAGATAATCGTTCTGCATACAAAGACGCAGGGAAGATGCAGCGGTGTGACAGATCTGATTGACAAGTGCGTCATCACACTCGAAGCTGCCGTCCTCGGGACGGGTATGGGTATCCACTGCTGCAACGGCTGTTTTCAAAGTAAGATGTGTGTTACGATGCAGGGTGTCTATGCGCAGAAAACGGAAGCCTGTCTGCGCAAAGCACATATCCGAATAGGGCTGCAGCTGCACAACCATATCACGGTCTGCGTGGTCATTGGTTGCGTTTTTCTCACCGATATCCGCACAGACCTCACTGACAGATTCACCGAAGCGCAGACGCACATCCTTTTTCCCTCCCACACCAAAGGTGAGAATTCGTGCACTGCCCGACACTTCCTTGCCGAAGTCGAGGATCACACTTGATTTACCCTTGAAGGTAATCAGATTCTTTTCCTTCAATCCAATCTGCAAGCGCTTTTCGGTCAGGAAGGCTTCTGCGTTTTCAATTTTCCCTTCCGCCTTTACAATGCGGGTCGCAAAACGATATTGCATAATCGGCTCTCCTTTTTATTTTTTCGGCAACGGTCTTCTTTTTGCGGTGAAGGAGGAAGCGGTAATTTTGATAACATTCACAAAGGCTACCATTTTATCCTCAAATTCAAAATCCTTGCCCGTTTGTGTTTTCATAAGCACAGAGAGGGCTTTTTTCTTTTCCTCTACATCTTCCGTAATCTCAGCAAGACCTTTTCCCATTATGCTGGCATAGGTGATTCCGTAACGGCAGGCAATATCTCCCTCAAAGGGTGTGATGTCACAATCCATTTCAAAAAAAACCTTGGGGTTTTTCTGAATAATGTCAATTTTTCTGCCTCTTTTTGCACCGTGCAGATACAATGTCAGCACACCGTTCTCATACTCGTAACCGTAATTCATCGGCACAACATAGGGCTCATCACCATCGACCATACCAAGGTGAAGCACCTTGCATTTATCAAGAATGGAAAGAATTTCGTTGATATCTGTAACTTCCCGTTCACGACGGGTCATACCATTGCTCATAGCTATTACCTCTGATTTTATTTTTTAAGATTATACCACACAAATCGACTTTTGTCATCTGTTTTTTGCAGATACAAAAAAATCCGGAACCCCGAAGGATTCCGGATGATTCGCAATTTCTTAATAGGTGAATGCGGAATAGGTGTTCTTGATTTTCAGAGTGATGCTCTGATTTTCGTGGGTAACAAGCAGGGTCTTGATGAAGGGAGTGGATGCAACAACCGTTGCAGTCTGTTCCATGTAAACGAGCTTGCCGTCGGTGGTGATTTCAGCAGTGATGGTGAAATCCTGATAGGTAACGGTGCCGTTGGAATCGTAGCCCTTGACCGAGTTCATATCACGAAGCACGGGAGCGATGTCTTCATCGAAATAGATGAGATTATCCGTAACAGCCTGCAGAACATTGGATTCAGTGGACTTGGAGGTGTCAACATCATGGAAAGTCATCACGAATACATAGTTGCCGTTTGCATTGACGGTGCAGGTTGCACTTTCGACCCAATCATATTTGCAAAGATCAAAGGGCGGGAAGTTGGTCCAGCAATCGACCGTACCCTTTGTTGTGGTAAGCGAAGTGTTCTTGAGATATTTGGCTGCCTGATTGTTGGTGATGCAGCTCAGGTTGGTTGCATTGGCATCAATGCTCATGGTCTTGTTGACAGTATAGCCTGCCTTGGAATAGTAGGCAATGTCGTTGATGCATTCGCCGAGATAATCGCCGATATCATCAATGGTACCGTAAGCTGCGGGAATCTTGCAGGAAATGCCGCAGAAGCAGGAAGAATAATCAAAGTTATTGTAAACAGTTGTGGTGTGCACGGTTGCACTCTTGTTCTTGTAAGTTACAGGGATAATGAGAAGCTGATATGCCTCGAGTTCCTCAACAGAAATAACAGCATCACCCTTGTGTGTAAGAGAAATGAACTTGCCGTTGGGAGTCAGCTCTGCAATGATGGTGAAGTTCTTGGTGATGATGTTCTCACCCTTCCAGTCCTTGATGTGGCTGCTGGATGCAAGGGCGGGTTCAACATCTTCCTTCCAGGTGATGTGCTGGTCGGTTACATCATAAATGAAGGAGCCGTTGTTGGAATAAGTTGTATCGGAATCTTCCATAACAAGGGTAATCACATAGTTACCTGCGCCGTTGACAGAACAGGTTGCACTCTTGACCTTGGAATAGTCATTAAGGGTAAAGGTGGGGAAATAATTGCGTGCATCACAGCTGCCGAGTGCATAAGAGACTGCTTTTGCTTCGCCTTCGGCTGTAATATAGGTATTGAGGTGCTCAACGAGCTTGCCGTTGCAGATGTCGATGATGTTGCAATCATCCTCGGTCATGGTCTGCCATGCAGTCTTGGAGAAGCCTGCATTACCGCCGCACTTGACAGCAGAAGCAGCACGATCATAGAAGTCAATGATCTTCTGCTTGGTGGTCAGGGTTTCAACAGCTTCATAGTCGATTGTTTCAAGACCGACAGAAACACGCAGTGCAATACGGGCATCCGCAGAGGAAATAACACCGTCATAGTCTGCATCAGCTGCAAGCTTGTAGTTATAATTCTTGGCATTGTAGCACATTGCTGCAATATCATCCCAGTCATACAGATAAACTGCATAACGAAGAATAGCACGGGCATCCTTTGCGGTAACAGCACCGTCGTTATCGATATCAGCAGGCTTATACTTATAAGTACCGTCATCGGCAATGGGTGCATCGGT
>JAZOWJ010000190.1:0-9187 GCA_045659125.1 Acutalibacteraceae bacterium | reverse complement strand
TCTGCGGTGAAAGCAAAAACGAAAACTGCTACGGCGGCACGGTGACCTGTCTGACGGTTGCCACCTGTGAGCGCTGCGGCATTGCTTACGGCGATGTGCTTGCGCATGACTACAGCGGTGATGTCAAAAGCAATTATGACGGCACCCATCTGTATCTTTGTGTCAACGGCTGCTCACAATACGGCGGTCTTGCAAATTGTGAATATACTTATAAAAATAAAAGCGACGGTGTGCACACCAAAACCTGCAGCCTTTGCACCTACTTTATTGACGAATATTGCGCAGGCGGCAAGGTGAGCTGTCTTGCATCTGCTGAGTGCTCTTACTGTGAAACGGCTTATGGTGCGGTGTTGGAGCATTCTTACACGGGTGAAGCCAAAATGAACGAGGACGGCACACATTCCCTGCAATGCGTCAATGGCTGCGAAGCCTTCGGCGAAGCAGTTGCCTGCACCCCCGAGGCTTATGCGTCCAACGGGGACGGCACCCACACTGCGGTCTGCTCGGTCTGTGCAGACGAAATGAACGGCGATTGCAAGGGCGGTATTGCAACTTGTGCCGAATATGCAAAATGCGAAATCTGCAACGGTGCCTACGGCGACCTGCTTGCACATGATTACAGCGGTGCTCTTGCACCCAACGGAGACGATACCCACGCACAGCTTTGCATCAACGGCTGTCAGAAAACAGGCGGTGAAAAGGCGGCTTGTGTCTATAGTGAATGGATCGGTGACGGCATTTCCGCACACACCAAAGCCTGCACGGAATGCAAGGGTACTGTGACCGAGCCCTGCACGGGCGGTACGGCTACCTGCACCGAAAAGGCTGTCTGTACGGTTTGCGGCTCTGCCTACGGTGAGCTGCTGGAGCATACCTTCCCGCAGGGTGCACAGGGACAGGCTGTTTCCAAAAATGACGGCACCCACACCCGATTCTGTACGGTCTGTGAGCAGAATGTGGTGCTTGCTTGTGATTATTCCTGCATTCCCAATCAGAATAACACGCACATTGCCATCTGTCAGCTTTGTAACTATACAGTAACCGATCAGCCCTGCTTCGGCGGTCAGGTAACCTGTCTGCAGGCTGCAGTGTGCGAAGGCTGTCTTGCTGCTTACGGTGAGCCGCTCAAGCATGATTACAGCGGTGCTGCAAAGGATAATGGCAACGCAACGCATTGCCTGCAATGTGTCAACGGCTGTGAGCAGTTTGGCGGTGAGAAACTCACCTGCCGCCCTGATGCCTATATTTCCAACGGCAACGATACCCACAGCGCACTTTGCCTTGATTGCGGTGCAACCCTCACTGCAAAATGTGCGGGCGGTGCTGCCACCTGCGAAAAACAGGCTGTCTGCGAGCTTTGCGGCAGCGGCTACGGCAAGGGCGGTGAGCATCACTTTGAAATCATGCATGATGAAGAGTATCATTGGGGTGCCTGCACAGGCTGCGACAAAACAACCCCTGCCGATGCGCATACCTTTACCGAATGGACAATCGTAACGCCTGCAGGTCCGCAGAATCCGGGTCTGCGCAGACGCATCTGCAACGACTGCGGTCTGGTCTGCACCGAAGCGCTGGCACAGTTCTTTAATGTCGGCGATATTGATTTCAACGGTGAAATCACTTCTGCGGATGCCCGTCTTGCACTGCGTGCCTCTGTCGGACTTGAAAACCTTTCTGCGGCAGCCCTTGCTTCTGCAGATGTGAACAAGAACGGCGAGCTTACCTCAAGCGATGCGCGACTTCTGCTTCGTGCCTCGGTCGAGCTTGAGGACCCCACTGCATGGGGTAACATCGGTATTGACAAGAACGGCAATATTATCGCATAAAAATCAGATTCAATGGGGGACTCGGGAATGGAGCTGTTCAGCCTTGCCGTGCAGTTTGCGGCACAAAAGCATGATGCACAGTGCCGCAAGGGAACCAAAACACCCTATATTCTGCATCCGCTGGAGGCGGCCTGCATTGTCAGCACCATGACGAGTGACCCTTGCATTCTTGCGGCGGCTGTGCTGCATGATGTTGTTGAAGATACATCCGCAAGCCCTGCTGAAATTTGTGCATTGTTCGGTGCGCGCGTTGCACAGCTTGTTGCTGCCGAAAGCGAAAACAAAAGAACAGACCTTCCTGCAGCGGATACATGGTATCTGCGCAAGCAGGAAGCAATCGATGCGCTACGGCACACAACGGATACGGCGGTCAAAATGATCTGCCTTGGTGATAAGCTTTCTAATCTTCGTTCCTTTAAACGCGATTACGAAGCGCTCGGTTCGGTGTTTTATCAGCGGTTCAATCAAAAGGATCCGCAAATGCACCGATGGTATCACCGCAGTCTTGCAGATGAAATGCCTGAGCTTATGCACACCGATGCATGGAAGGAATATGACGCGCTGATCAAGGATGTTTTTGATGGAGAAGACAATGAAACAAAAAAGAACAAAGCTGACCTTTAAGCAGCTGAAATATTATGCACGTATGGCGGCAGAGGCTTATGTGAACGACCCTGTGCACATGTATGCCACCAAGCATGAAAAATGGAGAAAGCGCTATGATTTTCATTTCATGCTTGCACGGCTGATGACCTCCAACCGCGAGGACATCATTTATACCGACGAGGAAAACGCAGGTATCTGCATCTGGCGCGATGCACACAATGACTACACTGTTTTTGATTTCTGGCTTTGCCCGACCTGGCCGATGCTGGCAGTGTATGCAAAAAGCACCATCAAGATTCTCAAGGCCTACAGCCACCTCGATGCCAAGGTGTTTGAAAAAAATACCCTGATCATTTCTCCCGTTTTCACCGACCCTGCGCATCAGGGCAAGGGCATTGCCACAAGGCTCATCAGGCAGGGGATTGAAGACCTGGTTCCCCTGGGCTATAAGCTCGGTCTGGAAACGCAGAATCCCGACAATGTTGCATTTTACGAAAAGCTGGGCTTCCGAACCGTAAAATATGATTATTGGAAAGGCGAAAAAATCCATAATTATTATATGGTATACGAGCCTGATGCAGAAGCCTGCGAAAAATAAGAAGCAAGCCGTCACGGTATGTGGCGGTTTTTTCTTGCATTTTTTTATTTTTTTTGTTACAATAATAATGGACTAATTTGTGCGGAGCTTATATGGAAAAAGATGTTCACATTCAGTATCTGAAGGGTGTCGGGCCGGCAAAAGCCAAGTTGTTTGAAAAACTCGGTATCGTGTCGGTCGGGGATCTTCTGCGCTTTTTTCCCCGTACCTATGAAAACTGGAAGGATACCGTTACCATTCTCGAGGCCCCTCTTGATACGCAGGTGTGTATCAAGGCCATCGTTGCGCAGCCGCCTGAAGAATTCCGCACCGCAGGCGGAAAAATACTGACCAAAACCACTGCCACAGACGGCACGTGGGTCATGACACTCACTTTTTTCAACAATCGCTATATCAAAAATCAGCTCGAGGAAGGGCAGGAATACCTGTTCTTCGGTAAAATACAGGACAGCGGCTACGGTCGTGAAATGCTGTCGCCCCGCTTTGTCAGGGCTGAAGGCGGTACGGGGCTTCACCCGATTTATCATCAGACCCAATCGCTCAATGCAAAAGCCATCGCAAAATGTGTGCGTACGGCACTCGATTCCTTCCCCGATTTGCTGCAGGAAACCCTGCCTGCTTCCCTTATAAAGCAATACCGCCTGCTTGGCATTCGCGAGGCGGTGGAAAAAATCCATTTTCCGCAGTCCGAGGAGGATATTCTTGCGGCAAGACGGCGCCTGATTTATGAGGAGCTGCTCGTGCTGCAGTTAGGACTTCTGCAGATTCGTTCCGATAAGGATGAGTCCCGTGCACCTGCCATGCAAAAGGATTTTACGAAGGATTTTTATTCTCTTTTGCCGTTTACCCCCACCAATGCGCAGCAGAATGCCGTTGCCGAATGCGTTGCGGATATGCAGAAATCAAAGCCCATGAACCGCCTTTTGCAGGGTGATGTCGGTGCAGGTAAAACGGCAGTTGCGGCTGCCTTGGTTTACACAGCCGTGCAAAACGGTCTGCAGGCTGCCGTGATGGCACCCACCGAGGTGCTTGCCGAGCAACACGCAAAGTCCTTTGCAGGCTTTTTCAAGGGTACTTCCGTCCGCTGTGCCCTGCTGACGGGTACCGTTTGTGCAGCGCAGAAAAAGCATCTGAAAAATGCACTTAAAAACGGTGAAATCGATCTGCTGATCGGCACACATGCCATTCTGCAGAAGGATGTGGAATTCTGTAATCTCGGTCTTGTTGTAACCGATGAACAGCACCGCTTCGGTGTTGAACAGCGTGCGGCACTGCGTGCAAAGGGTGCTTGTCCGCACACGCTGGTCATGTCCGCAACCCCCATTCCGCGCACGGTTGCGCTTGTCATTTACGGCGACCTTGATATCAGCATTCTCAACGAGCTGCCCAAGGGAAGAAAGCCCATTGAAACCTATGCTGTGGGGACCTCTTATCGCAAGCGCCTGTATGCGTTCATCAAGAAGCACCTTGATGACGGCGGTCAGGGCTACATCGTCTGTCCGTTGGTGGAGGAGGGTGAAACCGACCGTGTTTCGGCGCAGGCTTTGTATGAAAAGCTTGCTGCAGAGGAGTTCAGCCAATACCGTGTCGGGCTGCTGCACGGAAAAATCAAGCCCAAGGAAAAGGAAGACATTATGCGCCGCTTTGCAAGCGGTGACATTCAGCTGCTCATCTGCACCGTGGTTGTGGAGGTCGGTATCGATGTGCCCAATGCCTCGGTTATGCTTATTGAAAATGCAGAGTGCTTCGGTCTTTCACAGCTGCATCAGCTACGAGGCAGAATCGGGCGCGGTCAACGGCAATCGCATTGTGTGCTGGTGTCGGATGCACAGAATGATGTGTCACAGCGCCGTTTTCAGATTCTGTGCGAAACCAATGACGGCTTCCGCATTGCCGATGAGGATCTGCAGCTGCGTGGGCCCGGTGATTTCTTCGGTGCGCGTCAGCACGGTCTGCCGAGCCTGAAAATTGCCGACCTCGCTACCGACAGCCGCATTCTGCATGCTGCACAAAGCGATGCAAAGCGCATTCTTGCCCAGGATCCGACCCTTTCAAGCGAAGAAAACAAGGGCCTGCAGGCCGCTGTGGGCGCTTTGTTTGCAGATATATCTTAAATATTTTTTACAGGAGTTTTTTATTATGGAAAAAATTGCAAGCTTTCAGGTTGACCATACCGTATTGCAGAAGGGCATGTACATTTCCCGCGTGGACGGAGATGTTGTGACCTATGATATCCGCACACGCAGACCCAATGTGGAGGAGGTTATGGACAATGCGTCCATCCACACCGTGGAGCATCTTTTTGCAACCTTTGTACGCAATTCCGAGCACAAGGACAATGTCATTTATTTCGGTCCCATGGGCTGCAGAACAGGCTTTTATTTCCTTGTGCGTGATGCGGTTTCGCATGCACAGGCAATTAAGCTGACGCAGGATGCATTTGCTTTTATTGCCTCTTATGAGGGTGAGATTCCCGGTGTGAGCGCAGTGGAATGCGGAAACTACCGTGACCATTCCCTGCAGGGCGCATTGGAAGAAGCAAGGCAGTTTTTGCCGTTTATTGCCGATTGGACGGTCGAAAAATTGAATTATTGAGCAAATTGCCCAATAATGATATAAATAATTCTACATATTTTTTCTTTCAGAGCCTGTTTTTTTCATCAAAAGCACTTTTATTTTTTGTTGTCAAATGTTATAATAGACAAAGTGTCTTGGGACATTTAATACCTTGTTTTTTTGTGATTTACCTACATTTTTGAATATATGGATGAAAAAAAGGAGTAACCGCTGTGGAAAAGTACATTGTTCACGGTGGCAACAAACTGACCGGTAAAATTCCCGTCAGCGGAGCAAAAAATGCGGCTGTTGCAATTCTGCCTGCAACCATTCTTGCAAGCGGTGTTTACAACATTGAAAACGTGCCGCAGATCAGCGATATTTTTGCATTGACCCATATTTTGCAGACCCTCGGTGCCGAGTGTGTCTGGCTGGATCAATCCACACTGCAGATCGATACGACCCATGTCGTAAGCCGTACTCTGCCTGCTTCTCTGACCAAATGCCTTCGTGCATCTTATTATTTTGTCGGTTCCCTGCTGGGACGTTTTAACTACGCAAAGGTTGCTACCCCCGGAGGCTGTCAGTTCGGCGCAACTCGTCCGATTGATATGCACATCAAAGGTTTTGAAGCACTTGGCGCAAAAATTCCCCCTGCTGACGAAGAAGCAAACGACGATATTATCATTGCAAAGGCAGATAACCTGTTGGGTGCCTACATTTATCTCGACAAGGTTTCCGTTGGCGCAACCATCAATGTTATGCTGGCTGCTGTCAGAGCCAGAGGTCGTACCGTTATTGAAAATGCCGCAAGAGAGCCGCATGTTGTCGATCTTGCCGTGTTCCTGAACAAAATGGGTGCACACATTACCGGTGCCGGTACAAACACCATTAAAATTGAAGGTTGTCCTGACCTGCATGCAACTGACTATTCTATTATTCCCGACCAGATTGAGGCAGGCACCTATATGGTTGCTGCTGCTGCAACACGCGGTGAGCTGACGATTTGCAATGTCATTCCGAAGCATCTTGAATCTATCACGGCAAAGCTGCGTGAATGCGGTGTTTATGTGCGTGAGAATGACGATGATTCCATTACCGTCAGTGCAAGCGGTGAACTCAAGCCCTGCCACATCAAAACCCAGCCGCATCCCGGCTTCCCGACTGATATGCAGTCGCAGTTCGGTGCTCTGCTTTGCACCTGCTCGGGCACATCCACCATCACAGAAAGTGTATGGGATGACCGCTTCAGTTATACCAAACAGCTGGCAAAAATGGGTGCAAAAATCAATGCTTTGGGCAAAAATGCAACCTTTGAGCAATCTGACCTCAAGGGCGCACATGTTATTTGTAATGACCTTCGTGCAGGTGCTGCCATGATTATTGCTGGCCTTTGTGCAGAGGGCGAAACCGTGATTGGCGAAATCCGTCATGTTGAGCGCGGTTACGAAAACATCGTCAGCAAGCTGCAGGCTTGCGGTGCTGATATCCGCAAGGAAGATTTTCCGGATGAGCCCGGGGAAAAAGACAACGAAGAATAAAAAATGAAGGAGCTGTAAAAAACGAAGGTTTTTGCACAGCTCCTTTTCAGTTGTAAGGGGATAAAAAAAAGATGCAGAACGGACAAACCGTGCAAAAACAAGGCTTCGGCTTGTTTTTTGTTTTCCAGAAGGCGTACAAAGGTACGTTTCGTGGAGAGCTTTGTTCGTCGTATAAAACAAAAGATACATCATTTTTTTTATTTTCAGGTATAAAAAGAGGATTCTGCCGTGCTTTGCTGCAGGCAGAATCCCTTATTTTTTGCTTGAATATTCAGATGTCAGCAGGCCGTGCCGAACAGGTTTTCAATTATTGAACGGAAGAATTCAATAATCTGATTGAAGAAGGAATAAAGAATATTGATGGGGTTGCGTATACCCGGATTCATATTGCCGCTGCCTGTGGCAGGTGTGCCGTCGTAATTGCTTGTAAACTGCGACAGCCAGGAAATCATACCGTCGGGATAGGACAGTGTGACCGTTTCACCCAGACCGTTGACGGTGCTCATGTTCGGATAGTCACCGTTTTCAAGCGAGAACATATCATAAGTAACACTGTACCATGCGTGGTGTGCACTTGAGGTCTTTGTTCCGTCGGGATAGCAGACCGGGGAAAGGGTCGAAAAACGGCAGTCAGCAGGGCGGTTATTTTCGCTCGAAACATTGTTCCATGCAGGCACAACACTTGCGGCATAGTTTACAAGCGGATCACCCGTACCCGAAACAAACCAGTAGGGGATGTCAGCAACGAGCTTTGCCTTTTCCTTGCTGAGAACGCCTGCAGGGCAGATGGGGAAGGCTGCTGCAAAAAGCTCGGGGTAGGCATAGGTCATGTTGAGTGTCATCTTGCCGCCCATGGAGAAGCCACCGATATAAATACGGGTCAGGTCGATGTGTTCGGCATTTCCGGCAATGAAATCATCAATGGCGGCACGCAGCGGATAGATGGTGTCATCGCCCCAATAGTTGAGCTGCTCTTCGGGAGAACGGGCTGCAAGGATGAATGCACCGCCGTTTGCAAAACGGCTCTGGAATTCCTCGCTTGCCCAGAAGGCAATGTCATTCTTTTCAATCTGTGCACCTTCACTGCCGCCCTCATACATGCCGTGCAGCCAGATAACAAGCGGATATTTGGTTGCGTCATCCGTCTTGACGGGGGAGAAGTAGCGGTAGTCGATGGCATAACCTTCGGTCATGGGGCCTTTTCCCTTTTGGAAGGAGTCCACAAGGGTGGGCTTGTCCATGCTGTCCACGGGGTCATTTTTGTCCCATGCAAATGCGCAGACCGAAAGGCTGAACATCATGATGAGAGCAAGTGCGATGCTGAGAATCTTTTTCATTTTTATTTCCTCCTGTTTTTTATTGTCTGTTTTTGACTTCGTTGTATTTTTCAAGGTTGATTTTTTGCTCGGCAAGCATTTTTTCAACCCACAACTGCAAGGATTCAACGGTCATCGAAAAGTGCTCAAGCTCGTTCTGAATAAAAACAAAATCTTCAATTTCATCGTCATTGATTGCACCGTTGGAGGTGATTTCAATGAGTCGCTCCTGCTTGTTTTTGATGGAATTCATGCTCGAGAGCATTTCGAGTACCGTCTGGGCCAGGTCCTTGACCTTGACCTCGGGCACATATTTTTTTCCGATGGGGCATTCCTTGGCACAATAATGGTTGCAAATGGTCGGGTCGCCGTAAATTTTGGACAGCAGCAGCACCTCACCGGGCAAAATATCATATTTGCCGTTTTCAATGCGTTCAAGACGCTCGGGCTGCAGGGGCTCTCCGAGTGTGACGGCAATATTGCAGACCTCATCACGGGTCAAGTCCTTTTGCTTGCGGATATCCTTGTAAATTGATTGCGGCATGGCAGGCTCCAATGTAAAAAATAATTGATTTACAGAAATTATAATGACTATGGGAAGTTGAGAAGGTGTTTTTCACACCTTCTCAACACCAAATCTGCGATTTGGTGTCAAATTTTCTTAAAAAATTTGACAATAGTCATTGCAATGAAAATGAGCACAATTAAAATTTTTTAATTTTAATTGTGCTAAGCCGAATATTC
>JAZOWJ010000189.1:0-13923 GCA_045659125.1 Acutalibacteraceae bacterium | reverse complement strand
AGGGCTGCAGGCCTTGTGCAAAGGTGTCTGCATGCAGCTGCACGGATACACTGTAGTTGTCTGCGGTGGTGTCAAAGGAGCTGTCCACAGCGGTCAGGTAAGGCACTGCGCTTTGCCATACATTTTCGCTGTTTTCGGTTTTGCCTGCCGAAACGGCATGAAAGCAGGTTCGGCACAGGGTATCCTCGTACACAATTTCGTAATCATACACGGCATCCACCGCTTCGGCAATACGGGCATAGCAGGTGTCAAAATCTGCCCCCCATTTGTCATGCATCTGCGCTTCGGTCAGGTATGCCTGCGCTGTGGCTGCGGATGATGAAATGTGACCTCCTCCGAGTCGCTCACTTGTGCCTTCAAGCAGGGCAAGCCTTGCAAGATTCAGCGAAGCGGCCGCTTGTGCCCGTAGTGCCTCGGCTTCATAGAGTGCAGGCATTTCACCTGCCACAACACCAATCACATATTCCTTCAGCGGCACACTCTCCACCGCACCCGAGGTTGCGAAGCAGACAAGGATTTCCTCCTGCTCTTGCGTTTCTTCCTCGAATGCCTGCTCTGTCGGCGTATCTGCTTTTTCCTGCGAGGCTGTGATTTCCTTCACATCCGAATCGGTGATATTTTTGTGCGCTTTTGTTTCTGTCAGGTAATCTGCTATCAGCGGTACGCAGGACAAGCAAAGCAGTAAAAACACAGCCAGAAAAACCGTTCTTTTCATTTTATATGCTCCTTTTGAATCTCTTTTTTTTAGTATATGCCTGCAAAAAACAAAGCATGCAAAAGAATAATAAGAACACAAATTTTTTTCCGACAAGGTTCGACTTGACAAAAATGCCATTTTTTGCTATTTTATTGTCGTAATTTAATTTTTATCAGAGTTAAGGAGAGCAAAAAAATGAAATCACTCGGAATTGTGAGAAAGCTGGACAACGCAGGCCGTTTTGTTATGCCCATTTCGCTGCGCCGTACATTGGGGCTCGACAAGGCGGACGGTGCTGTTGAAATTTTTGTGGACGGTGACACGGTTATGCTACGTCGCTACAGCCCTGCCTGCATTTTCTGCAAGAGTCAGGATGAAACCATGGAATTTGCCGACACCATTGTTTGCAGGGAATGTGCAAAAAAGCTCGGTTCAATGGTCGAATAAAAGGAGAAAAAATGGAAATTCTTTTGCTTTATGCGGCGGTCATTTCGCTTGTCACCGCGATTGTTACGGTGTATGACAAGCTTGCTGCCAAAAAAGGTGCATGGCGCATCCCTGAAAAAACACTGCTTCTGTTGGGGCTGTTTGGCGGTGCAGCTGCAGAGCTCGCTGTTATGCTGATGATCCGACACAAAACCAGGCACAAAAAATTTATGATCGGCTTGCCTGCCATTCTGATTCTGCAGGCTGCAATCATTGCGGCTGTTGTGTTTTTTGTGCTTTAATATTTAAATAAAAGCTTTTACGGCAAAGAACCGACCTGCTTGTCAGGTCGGTTCTGCTTGTCAGGTCGGTTTTTTCATTGCAGCTTATTTGTTGAGCAGCACATTTGCGGCCATTGCAACACGGGCAATGTCTGCATTGTAAAGCGGGTATGCGTGGGTCAGCATTTTTGGTGCATAACACTGCATGTAGGTCATAACGGCTTCAACATCGCCGACCATGGCGGCTGCCAATGCATTGTTCCCCCAGCAGAAGGCATCGGGAATGTTGTGATTCTGCCAGTCGTATTCCTCACAGAAGCGGTCATAAAGCTTGCTTGCCCGTTGGGTATCGGCAGCAATCACACCGCAGGTGATGGGGAACAGCTGTGCGGTGGCACAGGGGTAAAATTCACTCCATTTGAAATCGTTGATGGCTGCACCCATGGCAAAAATGCCTGCTTCGTAGTGGTTTTCTTTTGCATTCCACAGGCTTTTTTCGATGGCCTGTGCAACAACCTCATTGCCCATTTTGTATTTTGTAAGACGAAGCATTCCGTCGATGCTTGTGTCATTGATGAGAGTCAGCAGGCTCATGCCTGCCTTCATGCCTTCATATACCTCGCAGTTGTCCATGAGGTATTTCACCTCATAATCGGGCTTCGCATGGGTAAGCCCGAAGCTGAAGGTGGACAGCAATGCATCTGCAACGCGGTCAATGTCGGCAGCACGGGACAAAATGTAGTCTGCATCGCCTGTCTTTTCATAATATTTGTTCAGCACGGTCAGGAAGGTCGCCGCATACGAGTCGGTGGAATCGTAGCTGCCCTTGGCGGCTTCCTTAATGATTTTTCCGTTTTCAAGGGTGATTATGTAGTCATAAATGGTGCCGTCCACACCGTTGTAATCCGTGTCAGCGGTGTTGAGGTGTGCAAAATACCATTCCGCATAGGCTTTGACATTTTGAGCATACTTGTCGGCATTGTCAAGCAGTGCCAGTGCTGCAACAGAAGAGAAATAGGGATTCATCGTGACCTCGCCGTTTTGCTCACCCGTCATGGGGATGGCGCCGTTTGCAAGCTGAACGGAAGCAAGGTAAGCCGTTTCGGTTTCAAAAATTTCAGTCAGCAATGCTTTTTGTTCCTCGGTCAGTCCTGTGGCAGAGGGATTTTCAAGTCTTTGCAGGTCCTCGGCCGTTTTTGCAGGCAGCAGGAACACAACGGTCGAACCGATTAAAAGCACGGCAAGCAAAAGAACAAGGATTGTAATTGCCTGCAATATTTTCTTCTTTTGTTTTTTCATTTTTTCAAACCGTTTCAGCGCAAGCCGAGCTTGAACCATATTTCTGCATTTCTGCGCTTGGCTTTTATGATTTTTTGCTCTTTGGCAGAGGGGCTGTTATTGAATTGGCAGTTGTTTGCGTTGATTTCGGTGATTTCGCCCTTGTCGGAAACAGAAAAAATCATGTACTGAATATGGGCAGGCTCATCCTCGTACAGCAGGCCGAAATTTCCGTCGGGCAGCTCGGTCAGGCAGGAATAGGCAAAAAAGCCCCGGTTGATGTGATACTGCGAAATCCATGTGATGTCCATATTGTTCTCAACAAGTCCAACTCGCAGCAAGCCGTCTGCACGGGCCGGAATGCTTCCGCCTGCGCTTGACAGAATGACCTGTTTGCCGTTTATTTTTCTGCTTGTGTCAAGGAACGAAACCATGCAGTTTTTGGTGCCCTCGAGAACACGGTCAGCCTTGAAGCGTGTCCATGTTTCACCGCCGTCTGTGCTGTCGGCAAAGGCAATGTAGTTGCTGTTGTTTCTGGCATACATGCGAAGCACCTTTTTGCCGTTTGCCTGCAATTCAACAAGCTGCGATTCGCTTGTTTTGGTAAGCATAGGGCGAAGCGAGATTTTTTTGCTTCTGTGCCAGGTCTGACCGTTGTCATCGGAATAAATCACACTTGCATTTTCGCAGATGGGATCATCTATAAAGCCGTGGTTGTTATAAACGCAGAACAGAATGCGCTCCCTGCCGTTGTGGCTGATTACCTTGCCGCGGCCGGGACAGATGCCGAAAAAGTTTTCGTTGTCCTTTTTCAGGCTGTCAGACAGCAAAACAGGCTTGCTCCATGTTTTGCCCATGTCATCCGAATAGCGCATGCAAAGATAAATGGTTCTGTACATCTGCAGGTCGGCAGCACTGTAAAACACATTCTGCTGCACCTGCATGCCGTCGGCACCCTTCTGTGCACAACAGAGCGGCTCCCCGTTTTTATAAAGACGATAGTTCTCATCGATGCTGTAGGTGGTCGGTGTTTTGTCCTTGCGGTTAAAAACAGGTGCTCTGCCGTCCTGCATATCGCCGACGAAATAGCCGAAGCTGCTCAATTTGTCGGAATTTTTGCCGTCGGTAAGAAGCAGACGCTTTTTGCCGTCAATGTCAGCATAGCCTGTGCCTTTTTTTGCCTGCAGATAACCGCCCTGTGACGGAAACATGTCGGTAATCACAATGATTCTGCCCGATTCGGTCTGCACAATGGCAGAGTCAATGAACGATGCACTGTCCTTGTCGGTCACGCCGTCGGCATAGTCATCAAAGTGATTGAGAATGGTGTATTGCCAGTCTGTGTATCCGTCTGCCGAACGGGCAAGGGAAATGTCAATGTTGTTGGGGGAGTCCGAGCCGTGTCCGTAGCGCACATCTGCGCCTGCCAGCACACTGCCGTCTGCAAGGGTGTACAGAGCAGGAATGCGGAATCGCTCACAGTTGAGTGTGCCTGTTGCAAATGGTTGGGTGTATGTTTTGTTCATGGAAATCACTCCTGTTTAAAATCAGCTGTTTTATTCTTCTGTTTCAATAATTATCCAGTCTCCGCCGTTGAAATGTGCAAAATATTCTCCGCTTTCGGCGGTGAGGGTGGCTGTTCCTTCTTTTTTTCGGATGGTTGCGTTTTTGTTTTTCAATTCAATTTTAACCTGTAATTGAGCCTCTGGCAGAATCACATCAGGTGCAAAGGGTTGATGCTGCACACCGTTGTTGTTCATAAGCAGCAGCTGCCAGTTGTTATTATTTTTTCGGGCTGTGATATGCAGATTGTCGGGCAAAAGGACAGGCAAAAGTGTTTTTGCAAGTGCCTTGGCTTCATCCGCTGTGACTATATTGCTGTATTTTTCCTGCAGCTTTTTCTTGCCTGTCAGGTCAATGAGATAAGTATACTGCGACAGGGCTTCGTCCATGTCGTCATGCACAATTTCCGCAAGGTCGGGTAAGCCTGCGTTGCGAACGGTATGGTTCATGTTGCCGTGCGGTGCAGTTTTGCCGAAAATATCCTCCATTGCGGTGTTGAAATGCTGCATATATTCCTGCGTGAAAAATTCGTCACACGGAAAATCAAGATATTCCGCAGCAAGGCGCTCATCGAGCATTTCCATTTCGGCAGGAAGAACAACAGCAAAGGGCTTGTAGGCTTCACCCGAGGGGGTGTAGCGCTCGGTCAGCTCAATGAAGCGCTTTTTGGCTTCGCCGTAGGGGCTTAACTGCATCGAATTTGTGCTTACAAGGGTGTTGCAGATGCCGTATTCCTCCCCCATGAGCTGTGCACCTGAAAAATAAGCATAGACCCATATTCTTTCCGCCATGGAAAGACTGCTTCCGCCGTGCTGTCTTTGCTGCATGGGACGCTCACAGCCATATCCCTTTTCGCCGAAGGTTTCGCGCCAGTCATCCACGTCATCGGTCATGCTGTAGGGAATGGTGAAATGTGCGTGCTCGTCACAGTACCAGCATTCGTAATAAATGCCCCACGGGATGCCTGCACTTTTTGCCATACCCCGTGTGTAGGCGATCTGCAGACGGGTGTTCGGAATCTGCCATCCGACCTCGGGCAGCAGCATTTTTACTCCGTTAGCAATGGCCGTGCGGTGGGTCATGTAGTAGCTGTCGGTTGTGAACAGCAGACCGTCGGTTTCTCTGATTCTTTTTTTGAACAGCTCCTCGCACGCGGACAGGAATTCTTCTCTTGTTTTCGGCAGGGGCAGTCCGGACCATTCCGCGGGGGTGTATGCCTCCAGAAACAAATCGAAGGTTCCGTCCTGCACCTTCTCCCAGAAATCTGTTCGGTTGTGCACCTCGGCAGGTGCAATGCCTTCTTTCGCGCACAGTTCAGCAATTCGTTTCATGTCACTGCGGAAATTGGATGCCCATTCGTGCATCTGCAGACCCAGAAAATCAATTTTTTCATGGTCGCGGTAGTGCTTCAGCAGTGCCTTGTCGTAGTTGTATTTCACAGGGCTCCCCAATCCGCCCTGCAGTCGGTCAATATAAAACGGGCAGGCAAGGTCTTCGAGTATGCCGTGCAGCTTTTCATCCTCCCTTGCGACGGTGTTGAAATCCACAGGCGGTGTGAAAACAGGCTTGTGCATCAGCTTGAGCCCGTGTCCTTGCCTGAACAGACCGCTTGCAAGCAGGGTGTCAATCGATTTTTCGGTGTAGGTGTGAATGAATTTTATCATGCAAAAACCTCCCACAGAAAGTGCAAATTGCCATTTGCAACTGATATACGATCATTGTACCACAAACCTGCCTGCTGTACAAAGGTTTTTTTGCGGATTTGAAAAATGTAATAATTTTTGACCGAATTGTTAAAAAAGTATCAATGTGCACGAAAATGCCTTTTTTGCAGCGGGCTTTTTTGTTGCCTTTTTTGCTTGTGTTGCCTTGACAATCGCACGAAGCAGGATATATAATAAAGTAAATAAAATAACATAAGAAGGAACCAGCTGCCTGCAGAGGATGTTGGTTCCTTTTTGTATTTTTGCGGAAAATATCCGCAAAAACAGCTCCAAAACGGCAAAACTGAAAGTATTCGGGAAAAGGAGAAGTACCATGGAAATACAATTGCATGAGCTTATTGAACAGATTAAAAAGGACGGTGTTTCGGCTGCCGAGGAAAAGGCGGCTGCAATCATCAATGATGCCGAGGAAAAGGCTGCAGGAATCATTGCAGAGGCTAAAGCAGAAGCAGACAGAATGATTGCCGAAGCCAGGGCCGAAAACGCAAAAACCGTGAAATCGGGTGAGGATGCACTGCGTCAGGCAGGCAGAAATCTGCTCATTTCCTTCAGAGAAAGTGTTGCAAAGCAGTTGCAGGCTCTTGTCGGCAAAAACGTGAACGAGGTCTATTCTTCTGCGGCTTTTGCGGGGCTGATTGAAAGTGCCGTTGCAGGCTGGGCAGGCAAGCCCGAAGCGGATGATCTTGCCGTAATTCTCAACAGTGATGACCTTGCAAGGATGGAAAACACCCTGCTTGCAGCACTCAGAGAAAAAATCGGCGAGGGCGTGACACTCAAGGCAAGCGACCGCTTTGACGGCGGCTTCCGCATTGCAGTCAACAACGGTGCGGTATATTATGATTATTCTGCCGAGGCTGTTACGGACATGCTTTCTGCTTATTTGAGTCCGAGGGTCGCACAGCTGCTGAAAGAGGCTGAATAAGATGGCTGAATATTATCTTGTTTCGCAATTGCCGTCCTTGGACGGGCTTGCTGAAAATGCATCTCTGCCAATCACGCAGGCGCGCTTTGACGAGCTGTGCGTGCAGCTGTTGAATAAAAAAGCCCTTGCCCAATTGGAAAGAATCACACTCAATCCCCCGCGTGAGGGTGAAAGTGTTGCTTCTGCGGTGGTGTCGCAGTGGCTTGCATCTGAACGCACCCTGCGTCTTGCCCTTGCAAAGCTGCGTGCTGAAAAAATGGACAAGCAGTTTGATTGCGAATTGCAGTCATTTCCTGCAGTCATCAGCCAGGCAGCACGCACGGCAGTGGAAATTGAAAACCCCATGGATGCCGAAAAATTCCTCAACCGCTTCCGCGTGGAGCTGCTTGACAGCCTGCGTCCGTCAGATGCATTTTCGCTTGAAGCGGTGTACTGGTATTCCTTAAAGCTTAAGCTGCTTGACCGTGTGCGTCAGTTTGATACCGAGCGCGGACAAGCCGCCTACAAAACTATTTACCAATCCATTCTCAATGGAGAAAATCCGGAGGTTGTGCAATGACCGAAAATAAAGGTAAGGTTGTCAGCATCAACGGCAACCTTGTGTCTGTCCGATTCGACGGCAATGTTTCGATGAACGAAATCTGCTTTGTGCATGTGGACAACACGAAGCTCAAAAGTGAAGTCATCCGTATCCGCGGCGATATTGCGCAGATACAGGTTTATGAAATGACAGGCGGCATCAGCTGTGGTGACGAGGTCGAATTCACGGGCGAAATGCTGTCTGCACAGCTGGGCCCCGGCCTGCTGGGGCAGGTTTACGACGGCCTGCAGAATCCGCTGCCCGTGCTTGCCGAGCAGGCAGGCTGGTTCCTTGAAAGAGGCCACTATGCCGACGGCCTGAACATGGAAAAGAAATGGGAATTCACCCCTGTTGCAAGCGTTGGTGCAACACTTCGTGCAGGTGAATATTTCGGCACTGTTCCCGAAGGCCCGTTCACGCACAAAATTTTTGTTCCGTTCCATCTGCTCGGAACCTATACCCTTAAATCCATTGCCGAAAAAGGCGAATACACCGTCAGCGAAACCGTTGCAGTGCTTTGCGATGAGCGCGGCAGAGAAATTCCCGTTTCCATGTCCTTCCGTTGGCCCGTCAAGCGTGCTGTCAAGTGCTATACCGAGCGTCTTGCTCCCACCGAAACCATGGAAACCAAGGTGCGCCTGATTGACTCGTTCTTCCCCGTAGCCAAGGGAGGTACCTATTGCACCCCCGGTCCCTTCGGCGCCGGCAAAACGGTTCTGCAGCACACCACATCCAAGTATGCGGATGTTGATATTGTTATCATTGCAGCCTGCGGTGAGCGTGCAGGTGAGGTTGTTGAAACCCTTACCGAATTCCCGGAGCTGACCGACCCCAAAACAGGTCGTTCACTTATGGAGCGCACCATCATCATCTGCAATACCTCGTCCATGCCTGTTGCTTCCCGTGAAGCATCGGTTTATACCTCGGTGACACTCGCCGAATATTATCGTCAGATGGGACTCAATGTTCTGCTGCTTGCTGACTCCACCTCGCGTTGGGCACAGGCACTGCGTGAAATGTCGGGCAGACTGGTGGGGATTCCCGGCGGAGAAGCCATCCCTGCTTATCTTGAAACCTACATTGCTGCTTTCTATGAACGCGCAGGCTGTGTGCTTCTGCCCGACGGCAGCAAGGGCTCTGTTACCATCGGCGGTACGGTTTCCCCTGCAGGCGGTAACTTTGAAGAACCCGTCACCCAGGCAACTCTTAAGGTTGTCGGCGCATTCCACGGCCTTTCCCGTGAGCGCTCGGGTGCAAGAAAATATCCTGCCATTGATCCGCTGATTTCGTGGTCGAAATACAAGACCGTCACTGAGCCCGAAAAGTGTGCCTTCTGCAAGAATATTCTTCTGCACGGCGATGAGATCGGCTCCATGATGAAGGTTGTCGGTGAAGAAGGCACAAGCCTTGAGGACTACATCGTTTACCTCAAATCCGAAATGCTTGATGCTGTGTATCTGCAGCAGAACTCCTTTGACCTCATTGACGCCGACACCTCAAAAGATCGTCAGCGGTATGTGACCGACAAGCTCATTGTTGTGCTTGGCAGCGAATATGCCCTTAAAGACAAGGACACCGCACGCAGCTTCTTTAACCGTCTGCGCCAGAAGTTCATCGACTGGAACTACACCGCATTCAAGAGCGAAGCCTTTGCAACAGCGGAAAATGAAATCGAAATGCTTTATGCCGACGGCAACGGCAGACTCACAGCCGATGCCGAACGCTTGCTGAAAGGCGGTGCATAAGATGAATAAGGTTTATAATAAAATTGAATCCGTTACAGGCAACGTCATCACCGTCCGAGCAGAGGGGGTTCGTTATCAGGAGCTGGCACAGATCACCACCCGCTTCGGCAAATCCCTTGCGCAGGTCAACAAAATTGACGGCAGCCTTGTATCCCTGCAGGTATTTGCAGGCGGTCAGGGTGTTTCCACGGGGGATGAGGTTCGTTTCCTCGGCCGTGAAATGCGTGTATCGTTCAGTGATGACCTGCTTGGCAGAATTTTTGACGGCTCGGGTGAGCCGCGTGACAAGGGGCCTGCACTCACCGACAATATGAAGCCCATCGGCGGACCGTCCGTCAACCCCACCAAGCGTATTCTTGCAAACCGCATGATGCGCACCAACATTCCCATGATCGACATGTTCAACACCCTTGTCGTGTCGCAGAAGCTCCCCATTTTCTCCATTTCGGGTGAGCCCTACAACCAGCTGCTTGCACGCATTGCACTGCAGGCAGATGCCGATGTCATCGTGCTCGGCGGCATGGGTCTTAAATATGATGACTTCCTTTATTTTAAGGAAGAGCTTTCCAACGGCGGTGCATTAAGCAAAACCGTTATGTTCATTCACACCGCATCCGACCCCACGGTTGAATGCATGATGATTCCCGACATGGCACTGGCAGTTGCCGAGCAGTTTGCATTGCAGGACAAGGATGTTCTGGTGCTGCTGACCGACATGACCAACTTTGCCGACTCCATGAAGGAAATCGCCATCACGCAGGAGCAGGTGCCCTCCAACCGCGGTTATCCCGGTGACTTGTATTCGCAGCTGGCCTCCCGTTACGAAAAGGCGGTTGACTTTGCAAACTCGGGCTCGGTTACCGTTCTTGCAGTCACCACCATGCCCGGTGATGACGTTACCCACCCCGTACCCGACAACACAGGCTATATCACCGAGGGGCAGTATTATCTCAAGGGCGGCAGAATTGAGCCCTTCGGCTCCTTGTCCCGACTCAAGCAGAATGTCAACGGCAAGACCCGAAAGGACCACCGTGCACTCATGGATGCCATGATCCGTCTGTATTCCTCTTACAGGGAAACCCTCGAAAAGAAGAACATGGGCTTTGCCATGAGGCGTTGGGACGAAAAGCTGCTGAAATACGGTCTTCTTTTTGAAAACAGACTGATGGATCTCTCTGTCAACATGACACTCGAGGAATCCCTTGACACGGGCTGGCGCATTCTCAGCGAATGCTTTGAAAAGGATGAAACCGGCATCAAGTCCGATCTTACGCAAGCCTTCTGGCCCGTAAATTAAGGGGGACAGTATTTTGGCAAAAATCAAATTAACCAAAAATGAGTTAAAGGTACAAAAGGATGCCCTGAAAATGTACCGCAGATATTTGCCGACCCTGACGCTTAAAAAACAACAGCTGCAGGCAGAAATCCGCACCATTGAAGCACAGGCAAAGGCGGTCCGTGCACAAAGAGAAGCGCTGGAGCAGGGCTTTTCCTCGTGGATTGCCGTGTTCAGTGAGCAGGAGGCCTTCCCCGAAGGCATCATCACCGTGCGCAACATCCGAAAAGGGGAGGGCAACATCGCAGGTGTTACCATTCCTGTCTATGAGGGTGCAGATTTTTCCCGTGCGGATTATGACCTTTATAACACCCCGCTGTGGGTTGACCTTGCCGCAAATCACATGGAAAAAGCCATTTCGCTTGATCTGGAGGCGGACGTGCTCGACGAGCAGGTCAGGCTTTTGAACAAAGAACTGCTTGCCACCTCGCAAAGGGTCAACCTGTTTGAAAAGGTCAAAATCCCCGAAACACAGGCAAATATCCGCAAAATATCCGTTTATCTGGCAGACCAGCAGGTCAGTGCCGTTGTTCGTTCCAAAATTTCCAAACGCAAAATCGCGGCCCGCGACGATGCACAACCCGTTGAGGAGGTGTATTCGTTATGATCGTGCCGATGAAAAAGGTTTCTCTCATCATCATGGGGGATCAAAAGACCGAAACGCTCAAAAAGCTGCGTTCCCTCGGTATTATGCACATTGAAGAGGCCGAGGCCACCGACAAAAGGATTGATGAGGTCAAGGAAAAAATCAATCTGCTTGAAAAGGCTTTGTATTGCATTTCGGAAAAGAAAATCAAAAACGCAGGCAAGCGTGCGCTTGATACGGTGCAGACACTTGACGCAGCACGGCAGATTGTTGCGCTCGAGGAAGAAAAAAAGCAGTGCGTGACCCAAAGGCTTGCACTGACCGCAGAGCTCGACCGTCTGAAAGACTGGGGTGATATTGACCCCGCACTTTTTGCACAGCTCGATGAAAAAAATATTCGTCTTTCGCTTTTTGAAATGCCGAGGGAGGAATACGAAAGGGTAAGCGAAAATATCAGAACACTGCCCTTGCAAAAAACAAAAGCATCCGTGCGATTTCTGCTCATTCAGGGGGCGGAGGAAACGGATGAAATCGCTTCCCTGCGTCGCTACAGTGTGCAGCTGCCTGCACTTTCAACCGATCAGCTGCGACAGAGATGCACAGCACTTGCCGAGCGCATCAAGGAAATTGACGAAGCTGTTGCAGGCTTTGCAGATTGCGGTGACTGCTTCAAGGCAGCCGTTGGTGTCTGCGAAAAGGAAATGGAATTTGAAAAGCATGCAGCAGGCATGGCAAGCGAGAGCTTGTCAGATAAGAGCAATGTAAAGGTAAACTACTTTACAGGATTCGTAGAGGAAGAAAATCTTCCCCGCTTGCAGGCTGCCGCCAAGGAAAACGCATGGGCTCTTCTTGCAGAAGACCCTACCGAAGAGGACAATGTTCCCACAAAGCTGAAAAACAACAGGTTTGTCAGCCTCATTTATCCCCTGACCGACTTCCTTGGTACCGTACCCGGTTATTTTGAATACGATATTTCGGGTTGGTTTTTGGGCTTCATCCTCATTTTCTTCGGCATCATCTTTGGTGACGGCGGTTACGGTCTTTTCATCTGTGCCGTCACAGCGATTCTGATGGCAAAAACAGCCGCCGCAAAAAAGAAAATGCCCCCTGCCTTCCTGCTTTTAGGACTGTTTGGTCTTTCCACCATCTTGTGGGGCACGGTTACCTGCACTTGGTTTGGTCTTGGCATTGAGCAGATTCCCGAATGGCTGCAAAAGCTGTCGGTGCCTGTTATTTCCAATGTCTATGCCGACAAAATCTGGTATCCGCCGTGGACAAACGGCGCAGCAGGACTCACCACCGCACAGAATCTGCAGATTTTCTGCTTCTCGCTGGCTCTTGTGCAGCTTTCCGTTGCACACATCAAGGTGGCAGTCCGCAACAGAAAATCAATTAAGATCCTTGCAGACATCGGCTCTGTCATGCAGCTCATCGGTATTTTTTATGTTGTATTGAGCTTCGTGGTCAACGGAGCGGTGTTCCCGTTCGGCTTGGTCATCGGCGGTGTTCCCGTCGGCACGGTAGCCCTTGTAATGGTCGCAGTCGGCTTTGTGCTGAGCTTCGTGTTCGCCAATTACGAGGGCAACATCGGCAAATCCATCCTCGCAAGCCTTAAAAACATTGTTTCGGTGCTGCTTGGCATCGTCAACGTGTTCTCGGACATTGTGTCCTATATCCGCCTGTGGGCGGTCGGTCTGGCAGGTGCTGCCATCTCCGCAACCGTCAACGAGCTTGCAAGCCCGCTTCTGGGCAATTTCCTGTTCATGATTATTGCAATCGTGCTTCTTGTGTTCGGCCACGGACTGAATATGATTCTCAATGTGCTGTCCGTCATCGTGCACGGCATCCGTCTGAACACATTGGAATTTTCATCGCATCTCGATATGTCCTGGAGTGGGCATAAATTTAAACCCTTTGAAGAATAAAATTTAAGGAGAAATCACTATGAATTTAGGTTTATTGGCAACAGCTCTGGCAATGGGTATTGCCGCAATCGGCTCTGCAATCGGTATCGGCTTTGCAGGACAGGCTTCCATCGGCGCATGGAAGAAATGCTACATGAGCAACAAGGCAGCACCCTTCATTCTCACCGTTTTTGCAGGTGCCCCCCTTACACAGACCATTTACGGCTTCCTGCTGATGCAGCAGATGAAGGATTCGGGTGCAGATCCCGCATTCCTGTTCGGGCTTGGCATCGCTTCAGGTCTTGCAATGGCAATTTCTGCTGTTATGCAGGGTAAGGCAGGTGCCGCAGGTGCCGATGCTCTTGCAGAAACAGGCAAAGGCTTCGCACAGTATATCACCGTTGTCGGTCTTTGCGAAACGGTTGCTTTGTTTGCCCTCGTTTTCAGCATGGTCGCTCTCGGCTAAAAAAAATATATAAAGCAAATCAGGTGCAGCAAATGCACCTGATTTTTTTGCTTATTGCAGGCAATAAACCGCCTCTTTTTTGGTTTCAAAGCAAATACGGTCGCCGTTTTTGGTGAAGGGGACCGCACTGCCGTCTGCTTCATTTGTGATACGAGTAATGCCGAAATCCTGCACGGTGCAGCTTCTGCCCTGCAGGCTTTGGATTTTCACATCACGAATCTGATTGTTTTTCATTTCTGCAGACACAAGGAATGCACCGTCCGCACGAAGATTTTTGAATTTTGCAGGCTCGTTTTTATCCCAGCACGGGAAAAGGCGGATGATTCCCTCATGCCCCTGCAGCAGCATTTCGTTGATGGTTGCAGGAACAGTGGTCAAGTCGGATCGTAGCCATGTCGTTCTGTGAGCCAAGGAG
>JAZOWJ010000188.1:0-2751 GCA_045659125.1 Acutalibacteraceae bacterium | reverse complement strand
GCCTGCGTTCCTACCGAAATTCTTTCAATCTCCACCTTGACTCTATACATAATGCACTTACCTCCGGCTTACCGATGTGCTGACACTATTGGCTTACCGATGTGCTGACCTTACCAAGCGACCCTTTAATTTTGCATTTTGAATTTTGCATTTTGCATTCAGGGCACCGCCCTACAAACCATAATTTATTCACATTTTCCGCATAACAAAGCCGCCCTCTTCGGAGCGGCTTTTCATTTTTTATATGTTATTCTGCATTTTCGGTCGAGCCCTTGTCCATAACCTTTGCGGCACGGGCAACAGCAAGCTCTTCCATCATTCTTTCCTTGGTTTTGCCGTTTACATTGAAGAACAGCAGGGTAACACCCTTTAAGAATCTGCCGATTGCAGGGCAAAGGGCAAGCACAATCCAGATGTTGCGAAGCAAGATCGGGTCATCACTGGGAACAAAATTGCCGTTGATGTAGGTGGTTTTGATTCCGAGCTTTGAAATCAGTGCACCGCTGATGAGGGTCGATGCCTGATTGGTGAGCAATGAAACATATCCCATGGCGGCATTGATCATCCCCTCGTTGCGGATGCCTGTTTGCCATTCCACATAGTCATACAGGTCGCCCGTCATGGCTGTGGAGGAATAGCGCTGAATGCTGTTGAGTGAACCGCAGGCGGTCAGCGCAAGGGTGACCCAGGCGATATTGAGCACCTTTTTTGCTTTTCCGAAAGGCTGGAAGCCGATGAGATACATGACAAAGTAGCAGATGCCGCAGATCATATAACTGCCGCTGCACAGGTTTCGCACACCGAATTTACGGGTCAGCTTCGGTGCAAAGGGCAGAACAAAGTAACTCGGAAGCCCTGTGAAGATACCTGCAATGGTCGAGTAAGACAGCTTGCCGTAGCAGTTGATCCAGAAGTCGGATTCAATCTGTGCGCTGGTGCCCTTGCCGACACCGAAGAAGCTTTTAATGAGCACAACCCACATCGGTCTGCAGCCTGCAACGGATTTAAAGGACTTCCAGACACTGACCTCATTCATCTGCTCACGCGAGGCAAGCGGCACTCTTTCGCGCAGTGCAAAGAAGCCGTAAATGCGGAAGATGATAACCATGATAACACCTGCATACGCACCGCCCATGTAAATGGTGCGTCGGGCGAGTGTTTTTGGCAGAATATCGACGAGCAATTTGAATATCTCGGGCAAAATACTGCCGCCTATGAGGTCGGCGTAGGTATCGGTTGCAATCAGGCGGTTTCTCTCATCAAGGTTGGGGGTAAGGTTGTAAAGCAATGCACCGTAGGCAGGTCCGTAAAACGAGTTGGCAATGGAGCCGAGGTAATACAGCACCGAGAATATAACCATATACAGGCTCTGGCTGAGATTGACCGGCAGGCTCCAGTTCACACCCTGTGCAATGCACCAGATGGGCAATGTCAGCACAAGGAACGGACGCACACGCCCCCAACGGGTACGGGTTCTGTCAATGATGGGCCCCGAAATGGCATTATCAAGGGTATCGGCAATGCTCGAAACCACACTTGCCTTGCTCAAGGTCCATGCCGAAACACCAAGGATGTTACGGTTGAAAAATGAAGCATTGCGGGAATTGAAGGTATCCCAGTTTTTGTCACCGAAGCCCGAAAGGTTGTAGGCGATGTAGTCACGCGGGGAAAGATAATTTTTGTTCTGATGCTCGCGTTGCTTCTGCACGGCAATTTCTTCCGCGGTCAGAACGGTTTTTTCGTCAGCCATTTTTTATTCCTCCCCCTTTTTCTGCTGGCGGATATCGTTGCCAACAAAATGCAACAGCTCATATTCGCCTACAATACGTGAGGCGATGCGCTTGGTGTATTTGTTTTCAATGCCCTTCAGATCCAGGTTTGTGCTGATAATCGTCGGGCGGTTTTTAAGAAGACGGGAATTGAGAATGTTGTAAAATTCCGCAAGGGTGAACTGGGTGGAAAATTCCGTGCCGAGGTCATCCATAATCAGTAGATCGCAGTCCAACAGAAGCTTGCTGTAATCATCGCCTGTGCCCCTGCCGAAATGCTCGCGTTCAAGCTTGTTCATGATGTTCTGCGTGGAATCATACAGAACATAATGTCCCTTGGAAATCAAGTCACCTGCAATGGCAAGTGAAAGGTGGGTCTTGCCGAGACCCGTTTCTCCGTAAAACAGCAGGGAATAAGAATCTCTGTCGAATGTTTCGGCATAGCCCTTGCAATAGTCAAAAATTCCCTGCATGTGTGCCTGCTGTTCAGCGGGGTAGTAGTGCAGGCTGAAATCCTCAAAACGGCTGCACTGCAGGGGTGTTTGCTTTGCAGCTTCGTCGAAGGTCAGCTTTTTGAGCAGATTTGTGAAGCATTCGCAGTAACGGGTTTCCACAAAGCCGTAATCCTTACAGATGGGGCAGGTGTGGTGCACCTCCAGATAATCAGCAGGGTAACCGTGCTCTGCCAACAGGTCTGCAATGCCCTGTGTGAGTCGGCGGTGATTGATTCTTGCCTGCTCAATGATTTCCTTTGCTTTTTCACCCTGTCCGATTGTACGCATCAGGTCGCGGGTGGTACGGATAATCTCATTCTGCAGCTCGGGGTAGCGGGGTTCCTCCTGACCGAAGCTCTTTCGGCGGTGCTGCGCATCCTTTTCGGCCCTGCTTCTGCGTGCGGTGATGATTTCCTGCGCGGTTTCAAATATTTCTTTTGAATAAGCCATGCTTTTCACCTGTGTAACAATAAATTTGCGGTATATAA
>JAZOWJ010000187.1:0-9769 GCA_045659125.1 Acutalibacteraceae bacterium | reverse complement strand
GAAAAAGCAAAGCAGAATGCCGTTATCGAGGACGATATCGGCAAGGTTATCAGCCTTTGGACAGGTATTCCCGTGCGTAAGATTATTGATACGGATATCAACCGTCTTGCAGGCATGGAGGGTAATATCAAAAAGAGAATTATCGGACAGGATGAAGCCGTTGAGGCCGTTTGTGCTGCTATTCGTCGAAGCCGTATTCAGTTGAGTCCGCAAAAAAGACCTGCTTCGTTCATTTTTGTAGGTCCGACAGGTGTCGGCAAGACCGAGCTTGTCAAGCGCCTTGCTGACGAGTTGTTTGATACACCCGAAACTCTCATCCGTCTGGATATGTCCGAATTTATGGAAAAGCATTCTGTTTCCCGTCTGATCGGCTCACCGCCCGGCTATGTCGGTTATGATGATGCAGGTCAGCTGACCGAAAAGGTACGCCGTAAGCCCTACAGTGTTGTTTTGTTTGATGAAATCGAAAAAGCACATCCCGATGTTATGAACATCCTGCTGCAGATTCTCGATGAAGGCAAAACCAACGATGCGCAGGGCAGAACAGTCAGCTTTGCAAACTGCGTTATCATTATGACCTCGAATGCAGGCAGTGAGCGCAAGGAAAACCTGCTCGGCTTCGGTCAGGAAAAGAAGGATGTTTCCAAGGATAAGGCAATGAAGGCATTGCGTGACTTCCTGCGTCCTGAATTCCTCGGCAGAGTGGATGAAATCATTGTTTTCAATGAGCTTCGTGAAGAGGATTATCGGAAGATTGCCAAGCTTCTGATTGATGAGTTTGTTCCTGCTCTCGAAGACAAGGGAATCCGTCTTGTTGTTGAAGACGGTGTTGCCGAAATTGTGGCAAAGGAATCAGCAGGCGGTGCCAGAGGTGCCCGTGATATCCGTTATTGCATCCGTCGCAATATTGAGGATCCCATTGCCAATCTCATCATCAATGCAGGGGATAACGGACTTGAAGAAATCCGTATCCGTTCAGAGAACGGTAAAATCGTTGTTTGTTGATTAAAATAATATTATATGTGCCGTGGAATTTTCCATGGCACATATTTTTATGACTATATTTTTTTTATTTATATTATAAAAACTATAAAATTCTGCTTGACATTATGATTTGTTTGTGGTAAACTACTTGTGCATCAGGAGAGATACCGAAGTGGTTATAACGGAACGGTCTTGAAAACCGTCGTACAGCAATGTACCGTGGGTTCGAATCCCACTCTCTCCGCCACACAAAAACAATCGAATTTATCTTTATTTGTTACCGATACGGAGAAGTACTCAAGTAGGTGACGAGGCGCCCCTGCTAAGGGCGTAGGTCGGGTAACCGGCGCAGGAGTTCGAGTCTCCTCTTCTCCGCCAAAAAAAAGAACAAGCCAAACGGCTTGTTCTTTTTTTTGTTATTATAATTCGTAGCCCAATTTTTTAAGTAAAGCAGGATCGCAGGTGTCGGCTACACCGCCGATTTCATTCCACAGAGCATCCGCCTGTTTTTTCCATGCAGCAAAATCTGCAGGGGTTGCAGGGTAGTTGTCATAAAGCTTGCCGACCTTACCGCTTTGCAGCAAGCCCTTCACGATTTTTCCGACGGTTTCGGAACGCAGCTTTTTGGTTGCAACACCCTTCGCAATCACAGCCAGCATTTTTGCAATATCACCTGCAGTAAGCGAGAGCTCTTCACCCATGCCGCCGAGAATTTTTGTACTGAAAATGCAATCATTTGCAAACAGATATTCAGCCTCGTCATAATCAGCAGAAATAACACCGAACAGCATCGGACGAAGTGCATCAAAATCCTTGCCCTGTGCCTTCATGTAACGGCAGTTGATCGGCCAGAGAGCTTCTCTTGTCAAAGGCTTGTTTTTCGTGAGCAGTGCTGAGATAACATCGACCGCAATTTCAGCCTGCACAAGCGAGGAGGTCACTCCCTCACCGCAGGTCGGCTTTGTCAGGAATGCAGCGTCACCCATGGCGATAAAGCCGTCATCTACACAGGAATACAGTGTGCGATGATAGGGTGTCATACCCTTTTCTACCTTTTCAACCTTGTAAGCAGGTCTTTTGATGTTCTTGATATAATCCTTGAACACTTCCTCGGCATAGTCATAGCCGTAGCCTGCACCGATGCCGAGAATGGCACCGTGCTCATTGCCTGAGGGAGCAGACCAGGATTTGTATTGCATGCAGAAGCCGTCCAATGAACGGGGCTTGAAGCTCTTGTCCTCGTATTCGGCATAATACAGCACAACAAAGAATATGTCCTTATTGGTCAGCTTGTAATTTTCAACCACTGAGGTATCGGGCAGCTTTGTTCTGGCTGCCGAAGGGATACCCGTGCAATCGGCAACGAGCTTTGCATAAGCCTGCTTTTTGCCGTCCTTGGTGTTGTAGATTGCGCCGATAATGCGCTTGTTTTCGTCATAAAGGAAATCATCAAAGGCAGCACCGTAAACAATTTCGGCACCTGCTGCTTTTGCTTCCTCATTCATGCGCATGATGTAGTCATGCTTATGCACTCCGACAACAGGAGATGGCGCACCGATTTTCGGATGATTGCCGTAAGGGGAGTAGATAACAGAGGAGGCAAAGGTGAAACCCCAGTCCTTGTCGGTGACTTCGGGGATGGTCATTCCGAATTTTTCCATATCTTCTTTGCCGAAGTGGATAATATCGTAATCGCGGTTCACATCATTGGGTTCTTCTTTTTCAATCATCAGCACCTTGAAGCCCTGCTGTGCCATTTTGCGTGCAAACCAGCTGCCTGTGGTGGATGCGCCTGCAATGAGAATATCATATTGATTCATGCTGTAACCCCCTTTGTTGATAATTTTATTATATCACACATATTTAAGTGCTTGCAACAGCATATTTGTGAACATTTTTAAGCGCTTGCGTTGCATTGTACAAATTATGTTTATTTTAAACATTGCATTTTAAAATACAATGTGTTAAACTTATAAATAATGTGTTATTCTGTGCAAAAAAGGAGTTGAGAAGATGGGCAGTGATTTTATCTGGCGCAAAATGTCGCAGTTCTGCGGCTTTTTGGGCAATCTTGTTTATTCCATTTCATCCCGTTACACTGCAGATCCGATTCCTAACCAACAGAAGCTTCTTTTGTCACTGATGCAGAAAAATGCCGATACGGAGTACGGCAAAAAATATAATTTCAAAGATATCACCACATTCGAGCAGTATCAGGATGCGGTTCCCATTACCGATTATGATGATTATGAGCCCTACATTGACCGCATGCTTGCAGGGGAACAGAATCTGATTACATATAAAAAAATCAGGAATTATATTCAGACCTCGGGCAGTGCAGGCAGACCCAAGCTCATTCCGCTTTGCGGTAAGGCTGTGTGGAATTTTCAGATTATGGGCTTTTGTGCACCCCTTGGTGCAACACTCAATTATTATAAAAAACAGGGCATCCCCATGCCCGCGCAGCATTCCTTCCTGACCATTGAGGTTATCAATCGTGCGCTTGAAAACGGCAACACAGCAAGCTGTCTGTCGGCAATTCCGTTTAATCTTCTGCGTCCCATTTCGCAGTTCTTCTCTGTTACTCCAAAGGAGATTTTGTATCCCGAACAGTCGGAGAATACGGACATGAACTATCTGAAGCTGCGTTTTGCACTCGAAGATGAATCTGTAACAGCATTGACCGCGGCACTTGTGATGTACCTTGAAAGCATGTTTGAATATCTTGAAAAGAACTGGCAGCAGCTTGTGGATGACATTGAGAAAGGCACTATCAGCTCGTCCGTTCGCTGTCCTGACGAATTGCGCAAAAGGCTTCTCAAAAAATGTAAGCCCAATCCGCAAAGGGCACAGCAGCTTCGTGCTCAATTTGAGCAGGGCTTTGATACCCCCATCGGACCGCGCATCTGGCCCAATCTTGCATGGACCTCTGCCATGCGCGGCGGCTCACTTGCCGTGTATGCCGAAAAACTGAAAAAATATTGCGGCGATCTGCCGTTTAATAACACAGGCTATGCAGCTAGCGAAGCACTGATGGCAATGCCTCTTGAAATGAGTGCACTGGATGCCGTTTTGTTGCCCAAGAGCTGCTTGTTTGAATTTATCCCCGTAGATGCTCCCGAAGGCACAAGACCGCTTCTGCTGGATGCACTTGAAGTCGGCAAGGAATATGAGGTCATTATCACCAATCTTGCAGGTCTTTACCGCTACCGCATGTATGATGTGGTGCGTGTGACGGGATTTTATCAGAAAACCCCCAAGGTTGAATTTTTGTATCGTTCCAATCTTGTGTTGAACATCACGGGTGAAAAAACCACGCAGCAGATGCTTGACTGGGCGGTGAAAAAAGCCTGTGAACAGGTGCATCTGCCCTACAGCCGCTTCTGTGCCTACGGTAGTATGGAAGACGGAAAATTGCCGTATTACAGCATTCTTATTGAATCGAAAGACGACACGGCTGTTGATTTGTCATTGCTTGCCGATGTGCTTGACAAGGCCTTGTGTGACTCAAACCTCTATATCGATGTTCGCCGTCGTGAGGATGTTCTTGGCAAAACGCAGGTACATCTTCTGCAGCAAGGCACATTTGATGCATACACGGAATCCTTGCGTCAGCAGGGAATCAACATCAGTCAGGTCAAGCCTGTCACCATCCTCAATACGGATGAACGACAGAAATTTTTCCTTTCGCATATTACGCACTGAAGGGTGTGAGCCGAATGGCAAAAATCAGCATACGATATTCCAAAGTGCCCGGATTTATTCTGGGCATTTATTCTCGCATTCCGTTTTATAACATGCTGTTTTACCGCATTCTGAAAAACGAGCCCGAGGATTTTGCAGATAAATTCCTGGCGACCACGGGCTATAGGCAGGAAGAAAAAGACGCAATCATCAAGGATATGGTGCGTGAATTCTGGCTGCACGGCACGCATTTTGACGAGTATTTTTATTACGATTTTTATAACAAGGACCGTGCCTACAAGGACGCATTCATCAACGAAACACAGCGCTTTTCTTATTACAACAAGCTCAATACCATCGAGGGCATGAAGCAGTTTGATGATAAGTGGAAAACCTGCTGTAAGCTTAAGGAATTTTATAAGCGCGAGGTCATTTTCTGCAAATCGGAAAACGATTTCGAAGCCTTTTCTGAATTTATAAGGTGTCATAAGAAATTCATAAAAAAGCCTGTTGATTCCTACTTCGGCAACGGAGTTGAGCTGCTTGAAACGGACGAGAAAACCAACCCGCGGGCATTGTTCGACCGTTTGCGCAAGGACGGAAAATTCCTGTGCGAAGAATTTGTGGTGCAGCATCCGTTTTTTGCTGCTCTCAATGCCAGCTCTCTGAATACCGTGCGCATTCCGACCGTGCTGACGGGCAAAACACCCGATGAATATAAGGTGCATGTTTTCTATCCGTGTCTGCGCATCGGCAGAAAGGGAAGTGTGGTTGACAATGCAGGCTCGGGCGGACTTCTTGTGCAGGTGGATGCCGCAACGGGCAAGGTGTTTCACACCGCAAGGGATGAAATGAATCATGCATTCACAGCCCATCCCGACAGCAATATCGTCTTTGACGGACTTGTGATTCCCGAGTGGGAAAAAGCCATTGAAACCGCAACAAAGCTCGCTTTGGCTTGCCCCGAAAACCGCTACACAGGCTGGGATCTTGCTCTGACAGAAAACGGTTGGGTGCTTATAGAGGGCAATGCAAGAGCACAGTTTCTGGTTGGTCAGATCTGCGACCGCGTCGGCAAGAAGAGGGAAATGGATGTACTTGTAAAGCAATGTAAATAAAGCAAAGAGAGAAGCCGTGTGACTTCTCTCTTTTTTCTTACTTTATTTTGATTTCATCACCGAGCACATGTTGAATGCGGTCTGCGTGCTCTTTGTCTGTTACGAGCGCAACGCGGTGGTTTTTGTCGCCTTCGTCAACACTTGTTTTGCAGGGAATGGCTTGCAGGTCTGCAATGTTCACCCTGCCGTTTTCTTCTTTTATCTGCAATTGCAGAATGATTGTTTCCTGCGTGCCGTCTTTGGTCTGCGAGGAAATGAAATTGCCGAATGAAAACAGACAAGGCACACCGTTTACATATTCAAAAGGCTGCAGCACATGGGAATGTGATCCTGCAATCAAGTCACAGCCTGCTGCTGCTAATTCCCTTGCAATCTGCTTTTGCTTGCGGCTTACTTTGTGCGTGTATTCCGAACCCCAGTGAATGTACGTAATCACAAGCTGTGCACCGTCTTTTTTTGCATCCGCAATGTCCTTTTTTGCTTTTTCTGCAGAATACAGATTGAGCATTGCTTTGTTTACAATCGATGCACTTTTAAGGTTGTAAAAAGTGGCATAAGCCAATAGGGCAATGCGGATTCCGTTAACATCAAACAGCAGAAACCGTTTTTGGTGCTCATTTTCAAAAATACCTGTCACGGGCAAATTTGCTGTTTGCAGTTCTTTCAATGTTGCTTGCACGCCCTGCATACCGCCGTCACAGTTGTGGTTGTTGGCACTGCATACGGCATCAAAACCTGCTTGTTTTAAAGAAGAAAGAAACTGCGGCGGTGCATTCAAAAAGGGAAGCCCGTCTGCTGTGATGCTTTCGCTCATGTAAGCAAGATTTGTGTCGCAGATGGTTTCGAGATTGCCCACAACAAGGTCTGTTTCTGCAAAGATCTTTTCCATGGGTTTGAACATTTCCGAAAAATCGAAACTGCCGTCTGCTTTGCGGTATGCATTCTGTTGTTTTCGTTGGCACAACAGGTCACCACACAGCAGAACAGTTGCCTCCTTGCTGTCTTTTTCGTTTGAAAGAACACCGTCCGCCTTTTTAAAACGGCTTGCAGCAGGTGACAGCGCAGTTGATTGATGCTCCTTTTTCGGCAGGTTGAGCTGCATCGGCTTGCCTGTAATGCGTGATATTAAATTTTTCAAAAGCAGAACAAAAATCTGCCAAATCTGCTTCATAAAATTCCTTCTTCTTTTAAAATCGCTTCAATAACAGCACCTTTTCCGCACTGCCTGTTCTGAATCAGTGTCAGTCCTTGATTCCAGTTGCCCTCGATGATTGCGGCTCCCTGCGGCGTGACGGCAACATCCCAGCCGATGAGGTGTCCGTCGCCATTTTGCTCACAGAATACGGCAGCCCTTCTTACGGTTTCTTTGACAATATCCCAATTCGGAATAATGAAATCCATGAACACGCAACCGCTGACAGGATGCTGCCTGACGGTGTGCAGGTCATGGTCAAAGCCCTCTGTGATAACGTGCCCCGTGTCAACATCCACACCGCAGCCGACACCGCCCTTGACGAGATTATCGACCGAAGAATTGCCGTTTCCCGTTTTGAAGCAAGCACCGATAAAGTGCACATTGCCGTTGATGCAAAGGGTGGAAACACGCAGTGTGTTGACTGTCAGCGGATTGAAGGCTTCTGTTTTTTCGTGCTGCACAAGCACCTGCTCAACCAAGGAATTTTCTTTTTGCAGTGCGTCAAATTTCTGCAAGGCGGTGTTTTCGTCTGTGTAAACAAAGCGCTCAATGCCGTTACCCTGAAAAGCATCGGGACGCTTGAAAATTACCTGTTTGTTTTTCTGCAAAAACAGCAAAAATTCCTCTTTTGTGCAGCTGCCTGCGGCAATCCATTCTCTGCCGAGAAAATCGGCATATTTGCGGTTGAAGCCGTGCTTGCTGCCTGTGATGGTCAGTGCCGCATGGCGGTCACCCAAACGGGAAAGAAGTCTGTGCTTACGGTACATTGTGAGATAGGCTTTGATTTCTTCGTCGCTTTTGCAGAAAAGCTCATAATCAGCATATTCGCCGAGTGTGCACCGAATCAGCTTGAATGCGTGCAGATAATGGCGATAAGAAGTATACTGCTTGTCTACACCGCGTTTTTGCATCAGTTGTTTGAAACGGAATACGGATGCAATCACGGTAAAGCGGTATATGAATGCTTTTTCCGAGAAATAATGATACAGCTTATTTATCATCGGGCACCTCCTGCAGTTGCACATTGCCGTGTTTTATCATCGGCATGGTCAGAAATACGGGCAGAACGAAAATCGCAGCAAGCGGATACAGTGCCCTGTAGCCCAAACGGCTGTCCAGCAGGAAGCCTGTCAGAAACGGTCCTGCCACTCTGCCGAGCTTGCAGGAATCAGTGTAAACGGAGGTTACAATGCCGACATTTCCTGCATCCGTCATTTCCATGAGCATCGGCAGGGGGAGAACACTTTCCATCGACCAGCCGATACCGATAAGCAGCAGGGATACTACTGCTGTCACTCCGAAATCGGTTGTTGCACTCGCAAGCAGGAAGCCTGCAAGCATAAATGCATACGAAACAAACAATGTGCGTTTTCTGCCGATCTTTTGTGCTGTTTTCGCCGTCAGCAGAATGCTCACAAGGCCCGAAAGATAGATTGCAATGGTCAGCAGGGAGGTGTGTGCATATTTCATTCCCCATTGTGTGACGGCATAATTGAGATAAGCAGAAGAGAAGGCATAATAAGCAAGCTTTGCGAAGAAATTGGCACCAAGAATGCCTGCAAAGCTGCGTTTTTTTTCGGCTGACAAATTCCTGAGCATCACACGAAGTGATGTCTGTGCTGCTTCTGTTTTACCGTTGTATTTTGCAAGAATGTCCCTTTGCTGCTGCAGCAAACGGTTTTCGGGCACGGCAAAAAGGTAAAACAGTGTGCAGTTGAGAATCGTGCCTGCTGCAGTTAAGTAAATCACCGTAAAATCGGTGTCAAAGAAGAAAATAAGAATCACGACCCATGCACCGCCTAAGGAGCAGACAATGCGGTTGATAACACTTGCATTGGCATTCAGCGGCTTTGGCGTCAGGTCAGGCACAAGTGCGGTTGCGGCAGGATTCATCATGCAAACGGCAACGGCACACACAAAAAAGCAAATCAAAAACGAAGCAAGCGACGGCTTTTCGAGGAATAAAACCGAAATGGCAAGCACCGCAGCGCAAGCAAAGCCGCCTGCCAGAATGAACGGCGTTCTTTTGCCCCGCTTTGCACGGCAGCGGTCTGATAAAGCTCCCCAAACGGGCAGCAACAGCATTGTCAGCAGCTGACTTGCAGCAATCACACCGCCCTTGAAGCTTTCGGTCTTTCCGAAGCCGAGCACAAGCACATTCTGCAATGTGGAATTGAGAAGTTCATCCCATACCCCTATTGCAAGCTGAATGACGGAAATGCGCACAACAAGCGCAGTGTTCAGTCTTAATTTTTCATGCGCCATGTGCACACCACCTTTTTGTTAGTTCTGTATATTTTATCATTATTTGCATTCATCTGTCAACTGTTTTGCAGAGTGCAACACATTTTTCATAAGTGTCTTAAATCTCTGTTTTTGTTGACTTATATTTTTAATTATGTTATTTTATTAAAAGATATTATAAGGAGAAATGAAAATGAAAAAAACAGGCCTTGTGCTTGAGGGCGGTGCATCACGCGGTATTTACACTGCTGGTGTGCTTGATGTATTTCTTGAAAATGAGATTTATTTCGATGGCTGCATGGGTGTTTCCGCAGGTGCTATCCATGGCATCAGCTATACATCCCGTCAGGCCGGTCGTTCCTATTGCTACAGTGTAAAATATTGCAAGGATCCACGCTTTATGAGCCTGCGCTCTTTTGTGAAAACAGGTGACATCTGCGGTGCAAAGTTCTGTTATTATGACATTCCCGAATCGCTTGTGCCCTTTGCACATGAAAGCTTTGAGAACAGCAAAACCGAATTCTACTGCGTCTGCACGGATGTG
>JAZOWJ010000186.1:0-7179 GCA_045659125.1 Acutalibacteraceae bacterium | reverse complement strand
CCAAGGAAAAAATCTACGATGCAGCCGAAATTTTCCACGGTATGGAGAAAAACTGCCGTGATGCACAGCGCCAGCTTGCATTCTGGAACGATATGCGTGCAGAGGGGATTTTTATTTCCCCTGTAGGTGTTGATGATGCACACAGAAGGCACTTCCGTTGGGATTATGAATCAAGCTTCAATGAGGTTTATACCCTCCTTTTTGCAAAGGAAAACACCCTGCAGGGCTTTAAAGAAGCCTTGCGAAACGGTTACAGCGCTGCGGTGGAAGCCTACGAGGATGCACCCGAGCATGTGGCCGCAAGCTACCGCCTTGCCAAATATGCCTTGTTTTTGCTTGACCATTATTTTCCGTTTCATGACGAGCTTTGCTTTGCCGAAAGCCTTTGCATGCTTGACGGCTATTTTGGTGATGCGGACGCATTGCTTCTTTTACCGCAGCTGACCGACCGTGTCAAGCGTTTCACTGACCGTTTCTTCGGAAGAAAGCAGGTGTAAAGTATGAAATTTTCAACTTATTTTGACCCGAAGCAAAAAAAATGGACGGATAACACAGTCAGCCGCCTGCCGAAGCATAATCTTTACTTCGGAACACCCGTGCATTCCCCGACAGCAGGCATCCCCTTGGGGGACGGAGACACGGGTTCACTTTTGTGGTTTGAAAAGGACGCCGTGCACATTCACATCAATAAAAATGACCTCTGGCAGGACCAGCCGCCCGGCTGCACCTGGGATGACCGCTGCTATTGCTCAGGCTGGGAGGAAAAGCTCACCTGTGTCAAGCACGGCGGTGAGATTGTGGTTCGGTTCGATGAGCCGATTTTTGAATATCTTTATCAGCAGCAGCACGATTTGTGCCTTTCCCTGTCGGATGCTACGGCTTATCTGCAAAACAAAACTCCGTTCGGCAGTGTCAACTTGCGTGCCTTCGCAAGTGCACAGCTGCGTGTAAGTGTGCTTCGCTGTCAGCTGACAAGTGAGGATGGCACAGCACCCGAAATCAGGCTTTCCCGTTGGGGCAGCCGTACGCTTTGGCGCTGGTACTGTCAGCAGAAATTTGTGCCCGAGGTCGGGCTGGACGGTACGCAAGCCTTTGCCGAAAATGACCGCCTCTACATCACGCAGGATCTCGGCACAACCAAATTCTGCATCGGTCTTTGTGTTACAACCGACTCTTATATTGACCGCAGTGTGTGCAAAAACCGCCACACCGCCGCTGTCAGTCTACCCAATGAAAACGAGCATTCTTTTTCACTGTATTATACCGTGCGAATTGCCGAAACGACAGAGCAGGCAAAAAGAAGCTGCGATGAAGCGCTCGATGCTGCACTCGAAATCGGGGAAGAGATGCTGTATCTTGACCACAAAAAGGCTTGGGAGGATTTCTGGAACATTTCCAAAATCGAAATCGAAGACGATTACCTTGAAAATATATATTATTTGTATTATTACATCATGAACTCCGAAAGCCGCGGTGCGTATCCGCCGCATTTCACAAGCGGTCTTTGGGGATTTTATCATGACTATGTGCCGTGGGTGTATTATTTCCATTACAATCTGCAGCACATGTATGCACCGCTGGATGCTGCAGGACACGGGGAAATGGCACAGAATTATTACAACCTGCGCCGCAATTCGCTTTCCATGGCTTATCTTTATGCCGAGCTTGTCAAAAAAAGAAAGGGTGCCTTCTTCCACGATGTCACAGACCGCTACGGCAGGGGAGCCGACTATGATTCCAATAACTGCACCCCCGCTTCGCAGATGGCTATGCAGATGTGGCACCACTGGCGTTTTACGGGGGACGAGCAGTTTCTTCGTGAATATGCCTTGCCCATGATGCAGGGTGCTGCAGAATTTTATCTCGATATCCTGCAAAAGGAAGAGGACGGGCTGTATCATTTGCACGGTACCTCTGCCTATGAGGGCAATGAGCTGACAGACGATACCCTGACCGATCTTGTAATGATCCGCACACTGTTTGCGGAATTTCTGCCCTATGCACCCGCTGAAATCAGGACAAAGCTTGCCGATGTACTTGCAGCTTTGCCCGAGCCCATACTTGCGGATTTGCTTTTGGAGGAAGACTGGGACGGTGAAAAATTCCTGTTTGGTCTCGGAAAAGGCAAGCCGCCCGTCGGGGACAAAAAGGTGTTTTCCATCGGTTTTCGTAACGGTGTTCCTGTTCGCAAGTCTTACGGCAACCCCGAATGTAAGCTGCGCGGCTACGGATTTCCCGATATCGAGCTGTCATTTCTGTATCCTGCAGGTCTGCTCGGACTTAAAAACAAGGGTGATGCGCTCTTTGATGCACTGAACAATCAGATTATGCTGCATCAGAAAAGTGACGAAACGGGCCACTGGAATATGCTCCCCATTTATCTTGCACGCATGGGTTTTGCCAAGGAGCTGACCGAAAATGCAAGAGGTATGCTTGCAGGCAATCAGGGCTTCATCAACGGCTTCAATGCCGAAATTGCCGAGCCCGGCTCGATTGCCGAAGCGCCGCCGACATGGTATAAAATCACCAATACCGAAACGCACGATGTAACCTTATTGCGCACGGATGAATTTATCCATTTTGACTTTGAAACAGGTCCTATTCTTGCGCAGGCAGTCAATGATTCTCTGCTGCAAAGCCATGAGGGTGTCATTCGCATCTGCCCTGCGGTGGAGGATGAATCCGCCTGCATGCTGCGTCTGTTTGCCGAGGGCGGCTTTGCCGTTACGGCACAAAAAAATGCCGACGGGTTTGCAGTGACCATCGAAAGCAAAAGGGGAGAGCCGTGCTTCATAGCTCCCGTCAGAGGGCATGAGGATAAAAATATATTTGCCTATCTTGCCAAAGCAAACACAGAATTTGTTCCTGTTGTGCTCGAAACTCTGCAAAAGGGCAATGAAAATGTATATTTCTGCGAGGAATTTGCAAAGGACTGCACACTTCTTCTATGCTCGGTCAGCATTGATGATTTGCAAGTGCAGCAGGCCGTCTGCGAGCAGCCCAATGACGATATGAAAGCCCTTGCCACGGTGTCGCTGGGTTCCCCGCACCTGATGCGAAAAGAGAAAAAAGGAGAATGATCATGCATAATATTTTCCGTGTGACCGATGCTCCGTTCTGTGCAAAAGCGGACGGAAAAATCAATGACCGTGCTGCCATCCAACAAGCCATTGATGCGGCTTTTGCAAATGGCGGCGGTGTGGTTGTGCTCGATGCAGGCAAAACCTTTTTGAGCGGCAATCTTTTTCTGAAAAACAATGTGGAAATTCATTTTGAGGACGGTGCAACGCTTCTGCAAAGCAGTGATCCTGATGATTATGTCGAATATAAAGACGGTATTTACACCCCCAAACGCCCCGGTTACGGGCATAATCTCTGCCCCGAAATCAAATGGAGCCATTTGTGGTATTATAATTATCCCTTGCTGTTCGGTGCAGAGGGGACACATGATTTTAAAATCACGGGCAAGGGTACGGTCTGCATGATGCCCGACGACGAGCCCGAAAAAATCATGAAGGTCTGTCCTGTCGGCTTTTACCGTGCAGATAATTTTGAAATTTCCGATATTACCATCACCAATTACCACTCCTATGCCATGATGCCGTTCACAAGCCGCAACGGCCTTATCAAAAATGTCACCATTCACAAATGGAGCTACGGCAACGGCGACGGCATCTGCCTGATGAACTGTCAGAACATCCGCATCACGGGCTGCACCATGCACACGGGCGATGATTCGATTTACATTTTTTCATCCTACAAGGATCCCCGTGGCGGCGGTTGGTGGTCTTCGGATGAGCCGCAGCCTTCGTTGAATATAGAAGTGGACCACTGCGACCTGCAAAGTGATCATTGCAAGGCATTCGGTATGATTCTGTGGGGGATTGACTGCCCCGATCAGTCCAAGGTGGAGGTTCGCAATGTCTATGTGCATGACAATCATTTTCAGACCCTCGGTAATTGGAATTACAACCCCTATACCACCAAAATCGGTTATCCGCCCGTGACCAATGTGCGGTTTGAAAACAATGTGATTGATGCCATTGAGCCGAATTTCTTTGAAACGCAGATTACGGATATGAGTTATTTCCACTCGACCTCGTTCTTCAAAAACGGCAGCTTTGCGGACAAGCTCTGCTTCTGGTCATATCTTCCCGATGCCGACAAAATCACCGTCGGCAATGCTTTGTTCGGTGAGGATGAAAAGAATTTTGCTTGCATTCAAAACATTGCCGACGAAAAAACGGCTTTGTATCAGGGCTTGTATGTGCGCAAGGAAGCACCCTGCTGCTTCTGGGCAAAGGTGAAAACGGACGGCGGCAAATGGCAGATGTTTGTGCGTAATCTCGATACGCAGGAAGTTGTAATAACCAAAGAATTTTGCAACACCGAATGGTCGGATCTGCAAATGGATTTCACCGTCCCTGCAAGCGGCAATTACCACATCGGTATTGAATGTGCAGATACTGCACCGTCAAGTGCCAGCATGACCAACGCAGTGCTGCTCGGTAACAATGAAGCCGCATTCGGCTATGCGAGAGTCGGCACCGACCCGCAGCGCAACTGGAAACCCTTGTATTTCTTTGATCCCGATTTATGGAAAACGGAGGAATAAACAATGTTATACGGCGTAAAAGTATTGTATTCCTATATCGTCGGCGACCGTGAAGAACGTTTTTATGAGTTCAGTATTCTGACCGTTCAGGCAGAAACGTCCGATGAATCCTTTGAAAAGATTGAAAAGTATTTAAATGAAGTGCACACGGATTCTTATCTGAACACAAAAGGAGAAATCGTAAAAGTATCTTTTGAAATCCTTGACAGCTTCTCAATTTATGACGATGAAGACGGCATTACGGAAGTTTATTCCGCACATGTGCGAAACACAAGCACCATGCCCGAAGAAGAATATAAAAAACTGCTGACCAATCAATGCGATGCGGACGAACTTGTTCCGTTGCGCTCATTGTAAGAAAAGGAGATACACAGTGGACGGCAAAACAACAGTACAATATTTGCAGAATTACATCCGCTCGAAAGACCATCACCCCGAGCTTGTCAAAGACTATTTTCTCAAGCTTTCGGGCGAGGTCGGCGAGCTGGCAGAAGCTGTGCGACATAATCTTGTCCGAACTGCCGACAGCGGTGTCAAGGGAACGATCGACGAGGAAATATGGGATTGTATGTATTACCTGTTAGCAATCGCAAATTGTTACGATATTGACCTCGAAAAAACCATTTGCGAAAAAGAAGCCATTAACAATGTAAAATACAACACAGGCATTGAGTTTGAACCGAATAACTGACAAAAAAGGAGCTGTTTTCACAGCTCCTTTATCATTCAATCTTAATCCCACTCAGCACCCGTTACGGTATCGAGGTTAATACCTGTTGTGTCGTGGGTTTTCTTTGCCATGGCAATGAGTGCGGCTGCAAAGCCGGGTACGGTCAGCGCAAAGGCAACGATCCATGTAACACCATTGCCGAAAATAGTCAGCAACGGCAGGCTGACACCGTAGGAAACAACAACACCCAAGGCAACCACAACGAATTCAGCCGACATAATTGATGAACGCAGGTTTGTCGGTGCGGATTCACCGATCATCATAATAATGACATCGTTGGTGGAATAGTAGCTGCCGATGCACGCACCGCACAGGAAGCCGACGATATACGGATGCCATGCAAGCTTTGCACCGATGGTGAAGCCTAAAAACGCAATCAAACAGTTGCAGGCGGTGGTCAAAGCGGCTGCTTTTCTGCCCTTGGAGTCGGAAATGAAGCCCATAATGACCTGTGAAACCGCACAGCCGACAGGGAACATGAACAGTGCATCCGTGACAGGACCGACACTCACCGCATCCATCAGTGCATCGCTCATGGCCGAGAACAGGCCCTGATTGATGTAGCTGTCTGCATAGCCGTAGGTCAGAATCACCTGATAGTTGATGGATGTGATAAAGCCGATGTTCGCAAGTGCACCGACAATATACAGCCAACGAAGCTGCTTGTGTTTGAATGCGAATTTCAGAGCGGGAATCACACCGCCCTGCGCATTATCAACCTTCTTCTGCAATTTGTCCTGCTCGCGTTCTTCGTCCGTCATGCGCAGGTATTTGAGCCTTGCATCAATGAAAGCATCCGTTTCTCTTGCAAAGAACAAAGCAATTCCGCAAACCACAAGGCCGACAATCGCAGGAATCAGATACACATTTCTCCACTGCGATGCATCCTCCATCAGCAATCTGCGAAGCAGGGGAACGAGCATAACCCCCATGTTGGCAAAAAACTTGATGGACGAATAAATTCTTGCCCTGTGCTTGCTCGGCGCGGATTCCATGATGTAAACCACCTGCATATCGTGCGGAATAAAGAACTGCACAATGCAGGCACCCAACGCATACAGCACAATGTTGTTCGACAGGAAAATGACCAGCATCGACAGGCTCATGCCAAAGGTGTTGATGATAAGGAACATCTTTCTGCCGAAGCGGTCGGCAAGGGGCTTGTAGAAAATGGCAAGTGCCTGAAACGGCACAACGACCATTGAAAGAATATCCAGAAGACCGACCGAGCTTTCGCCGTATCTGGCAAACAGGTCGTTTGCAATTTCGGTTTTCATAAGTGTCCCGATCTGCGAGGCGACCTCGTCGGTGATGTAAATCAGGCTGATAATGAAGACAAGATAAACCAGATAATACCTGTTTTTAGGTCTTGTCTTTTCGCGTTCCCATTTTTTGATTTCCTTCTCCCGCTTTGCAGCCTCGCGTTGCAGCTGCTCGGCGGTTTTTACCTTTGTTGCCATAAAAGGTTCTCCTTTGGTATATTTACTTTATTATGCAACCCTTTTTTTGCTTTGTCAAGTGCATTTCACTCTTGACAAGCAGCGGAATAAGGAATATAATAAAAGAACAAATGTTCATCAAGGCGGTGAAAAAATGGCTTTTGTTGTCAATTCAATCGGTTATTTCGGACTGCATACCTTCCGTGTGGAGGTAGAAGCGGATGTCAGCTTCGGCAAGCATAAATTTGATGTTGTCGGGCTGCCCGATGCGGCTGTTTCGGAATCGCGTGAGCGTGTGCGTGCTGCCATCAAAAACAGCGGCTATGCTTTTTCAAACAATCACATCACCATCAATCTTGCTCCTGCCGATGTGCGCAAGGAGGGGCCTGTTTTTG
>JAZOWJ010000185.1:0-5319 GCA_045659125.1 Acutalibacteraceae bacterium | reverse complement strand
ATCAGACCCTTGGCTGCGGTCGGTCGGTATTCTCTGTGGATTTACATGGCGCATCAACCGCTCATTTACGGCATCCTGTGGATTATTTTTAAATTGGTATAAGGCATTTTATGCTTGACACCGTCCGACATAAAAGTGTATTATATACAGGATATAGTTATTTCAAGAAAAGGAGAACTGAAATGGAAATTTATAAAGGCAGAACCCCCGTTGAAGAATATGATCAGCTCATTGCAATGCTCAATCATGTTTTCTTCCTGGATGACGAAGAAGAACCCAAGCGCGATTTCGTGTCGCTGCTTCCCAAGCTTTACACAAACAAGGAAGAAGCCTGCTACAACAACATCTGCGTCATGGAGGACGGTGTTATCAAGGGCAGTGTCGGTCTGTTTCCGCTTGAAGTGGACGCAGCAGGTCAGAAGCTGAAAATCGGCGGTATCGGCAATGTTGCCGTTGCCAGAGATGCAAGAGGCGCTGGCCACATGGTTACCTGCATGAATATGTGCCTTGACGAAATGATGAAGGACGGCACCGACTTCTCTCTGCTCGGCGGTCAGAGACAGCGCTACGGCTTTTTCGGCTATGAGCCTGCAGGTGTTTGCTATGGCTTTGATATCAACACAGGCAACCTCTACCGTGAGCTCGGCAAGGGCTATCCCCATCCGTTTACAGCCCGTCTGATGACAGAGGATGACACACTTTTCTTTGAAAAGTTCCTTGCATACAAAAACTCCTTCCCCCAGAAGACCATCTACAAGGAAAACACCGACTTCCTGCAGCTGCTGCAGTCCTGGAAGGCAACTCCTTATGTGGTTCTTGACGGAGACGAGCCCAAGGGCTATTTCTCGGTCAGCCGCAACGGCAGGGGTGTGCATGAAGTCATGGCATTCGAGGTCAAGGATATGTTCAACGTCTGCATTGCTGCAATGGATACAGTCGGCGTTGACGGCTTCGGCTTCAGTGCACCTGCATACAACACCGAGCTTTGCGAATTCAGCGCAGCCCACATGAGCGGCTACAGCATGGACCATGTTGAAATGATCAACGTGCTCAATTATGAAAACTTCATCCGCGGCTTCCTCGGTGTCAAGGCAGCCTACGACAGCCTTTGCGACGGCAGAATCGTTATTCTCTTCCACGGCTACCGCTGTGACGAGCAGCTTCTGATTGAAGTCAAGGACAACAAGGTAACGGTCGCTCCCACCACCGAAAAGCCCGACATGGAAATCGGTCACCGTGAAGGCATCCGCTTGATTGCTGCTCTGTACAGCAAGGACAGACTGGCTCTTCCTGCCAATGTCAGAAGCTGGTTCCCGCTTCCCTTCTACTGGGCAAGCCACGACGGCGTATAAGAAATATAAGCATACAGCCACGGCAGTATATGCATTGCCGTGGCTTTTTTTGAGAGAGTACAAACATGGAGAATTTATTTTTTGTTTTTTTTGCCGCCCAGATTGTGTGCACCTATATTTACATGTACAAAAACTGCGGCATAAAAATGAAAATGATAACCGCATCCGTCTTTTTGGCGGCAGGACTGCTTCTTCTTTTGACATCACAGCGGTATTTATCCCCTTTTTGCTGCCTGCTGTTTGCAGGGCTTCTGGCATCCTTCATCGGGGATTATGTGATTAAATTCAACGCATTCGGCATAAAGGGACTGCCCGGCATCATAAGCTTTGCGATTGCACATCTGCTGTATATTTCGGCATTTGCCGTGCGTGTGCCTTTCACAACGCAGGCCGTGTGGCTTCTTATTCCGTGGGCAGGCATTGTGGCATTCTTCGCATGGCTCGGCGTCAAAAAAATCAAGATTGATTTTCAGGGTGCAGGACCTGCGGTGCTCGTGTATGCCACGATTATCACAATGATGATGCTGCTCGGACTTCGCACAGGCATCACGGTTGCCTTGCAGGACAGCAAAAAGATGCTGCAGGCCGTTGTGCTGTGCATTGCAGTGGTAACCTTTTTCGCTTCGGACTGCGGTGTTTGCATGCAGATGTTCGGCCCTTCCCCCGAGGCAAAAATCGGCAGAATCAAGCTCAATTTTGACCGTTTTTCATCCGTCACCTACTTCGGTGCACAGATTCTGATGGCCTCGTGCATCATGCTGTAACAAAAAAACCGCCGTTCAGGCGGTTTTTTTATCAGTGGAATGCGACGCTTGTGCGAAGCTTTACGAGCAGCTTTGATAAGGGCAGGATCAACAGACCCGAAACGGCATTGCCGACACAGTGCAGAATATCGAACGAAGCACCTGCTCCGATCCATGCAAGCATCTGCTCAAAATCAAGATGAAACAGCAATGCCTGCGCAGGGGCATACAGAATGCCGTACAGCAATCCGTGCAGGGCACACACAAGCGGATACACCACGGTTGCCGCCTTATCGGACATTTTTCTCGGCAGCAGCATGGTGATGCCCCAAAGAACAGTCCAGATATACAGATACGGCATCCACCAAAGGGAAAAGCCCGCATACAAGCCCTGCAGAACAACATACAGATAAATCGGTATCAGCGCTTTTCTGCGGTAAGCGATTGTCAGCACCATGGTGAACATACCGAGCAGATGGATGTTCGGCAAAAATTCCATCAGCTGCTTCGAGCAGAACATCAGCGCCGCAAACATGGAAAACACGGCAAGGTCTGCCAAAGGCAACGCACGGACCTTACCGTTTCTTTTTTTATTATTCTTATTTTTCTGCTGCTCAGCCTGCGGTGTAAACAAGCTCATATTGTTCACCGTCAGCAATGGGGGTATCACTTGCACCGCTCATCATCATCTCGCCGTTTTTCTGCAAGGACCAATAAGCCTTGTCAAGGTCATAATCGGCGCGAATGCCGTTGACATATTTGATATACAGTCCATAAGCACCGTCATCACCGTCAACAAGCTTTGCATCAAGCAGGGCATCCCCAAGGTTGTCGGCATCGGTTCTGACAGTAAAGGTGCTTTCAACACCATCAGCATCCGTAACCTTGACGGTCAGTGCAACGGCACCCTCACCAAGGATGGCACCGTCTGCAAAAACGGTCTGTGCATCGCCGTCGGAAACAGCATTACCGTCGGATACAGCATTGCCGTCGGATACGACATTGCCGTCGGATACAGCATCGGTTACATTTTCATTCTGCGGCTTTTCCTGCGTGCAGGCACAGAGGATGCACAGCATACTGAGCAAGCAGCAAAGAATGGCAATCAGTTTTTTTGTCATGCTTTTTTCTCCTTAAATAAAAAAAATCGTACTCTGCAAATCAGAGCACGACACGCAAGAACCCTGTCGGATTCTTTTTTTGTGTGTCGTGTTCCCCTTTTGCCCGGGAACCGTTTCACAAACGAATGACTGAGCATTCCGACTTCTCAAAAGAGTTACGGTAATGGCTGTTGCTCCGGATTTGCACCGGATTTCCTCAGCACCGCACATGTGCGTTCTGTGCGGCCGTGCCATCAAGTGACACGCAGACGTGTGATTCAGTTGCAATTATTTTAGCATTCTTTTTGCGGATTGTCAAGATTTCTCTTGCGGACTGTCAAAAAAGGGTATATAGTATAGAAAAAAGGCAAAAAAGGAGAAAAACATGAAAGAAGTATCACGCAAGGTCATTTTGTGCTACACACTGCCGCAGTTTGCGGTCGGTCTGTTCACAACGATGCTCAACAACTATCTGATTTATTTTTATCAGCCGACCGCTGCATCCGGTCTGCCGACACTCATCACACAGGGCATTGTTGTGCTCGGTGTTCTCACAGTGATCGGCTTCATCAAGGCTGCAGGCCATGTCATTGATGCAGTGTCCGATCCGCTTGTTGCAAACATAAGCGACAAATGCAAGCACAAGAACGGACGCAGAATTCCGTTCATGCGTTGGTTTGCAATTCCCTATGCCCTGTCCTCGCTGCTCATTTTCTGTGCACCTGCCAATGCACCGGGCATGGTCAACAACATCTGGCTGACCGTCTGGCTGTGGGGTTATTATATTTTTTATACATTATATATGATTCCGCACCATGCACTTCTGCCTGAAATGATCAGCTCCGCATCGCGGCGTGTGGATGCCTACACCATGAATTCGCTGTTCTTCGTATTGGGCAGCATGGTCGGCTATGCAACCACAGCCATCGTTTCGCTTATCAAGAATTTCGGCTTCTCTCCCCTTGCAGCATGGCGAATCACCTTCGGTATATTTACCGCCATCGGTGTTGTGCTTCTGCTTCTGCCGAGCTTCACCATCAAAGAAAAGGACTATGTGCAGTCCGTGCAGCCCACCGTACCGCTGACCGCCTCGCTGAAGCATGCCTTTGCAAACAAGAATTTCACCGTGCTGACCGTTGCGCAGCTGCTGGAAGGCACGGGCATGGCGATTTTCCAGGCCTGCATCATGTATTACATCACAAGCCTGCTTGAGCTGCCCGAATCGCAGTCCATTATCATCATGGCCTCGTCCATTGTCGGCTCGCTGATTCTGTATCCCTTTGTCAACAAATGGGCAAAGAACAAGGGTAAAAAGATACCGATGATGGTCGGCTGCACTGTCTTTGCACTCAGCTGCTTCGTTATCTGCTTTGTGGACAAGCTGCCCGGCACAAGCATGGTCAAGGGTGTGCTGTTTGCACTTGTGGTTGCATTCCCGTTTGCTGTTCTCAATATTCTGCCCGGTTCGATGATGAGTGACGTTATTCAGCACGATACCATCAAGACCGGTGTCAATCAGGAGGGCATTTTCAGCGCAGCCAAGAGCTTCATTACAAAAATGGGCACCTCCATTGCCATTATGATTGTTCCCTCGCTGACGGTAATCGGTGCGGTTGAAGGCGAAAACATCGGTAAAACAGGTCTGATGCTGACAGGTGTTGTCGGCGGTGCAATCTGCCTTTTGTCGGTTGTTGTGTTTGCATTTTACAAGGAAAAGGATATTCTTGCAGAGATTCGGGCACACAAGGAACAGAACGAACAGAAATAAAAATATAAAAAAATAAATGAGATCCGTTCTGCGGGTCTCATTTTATTATGGTTTACGGTTAATTTACTGCAAAAAAAGGAGCCGCGAAAGCAGCTCCTTCGTTTGTTACAGTTCATCAAGGTCATAGACGATGGTGGTTGCTTCTTCCTCTTCGGATTCAACAGGCTCACCCTCAACGGCGGTTGTGTCTTCCTCGGAAGCATCCTCTTCAGCCTCTTCGGTTGCATCCTCCTCGTCTGCAGGCAGTGTGGTGGCTTCCTCGGTAGCTTCGGGGTCCTCCCAATAGGGATATTCGTAATACATCCATTCCTCGAAGCTCATCTCACTGTCATTGATGGCCTCTGCCATAGCAGCAG
>JAZOWJ010000184.1:0-11397 GCA_045659125.1 Acutalibacteraceae bacterium | reverse complement strand
GACCGCTTGGCCTCCGACTTCGCCGAACGAATCGGGCATTTCCTTGCGGATGGTATCGGTTACCATTCCTGTTCGTTTGGGCCATGCACGCAGATCGTCACTGCCGCCGCAAAGGATATTGAAGCTCATAACTTTCATATTAAAACACCTCATTTGCAATTTTATTTGCAAATATTTTATCATAAGCAACAGGAATTTGCAATAATCATTGACATTTTTATGCAAAGTAATTAAAATAATGGTAATTGAGAGAAAGAGGAGAATGTTATGTTGTATTTGTTTTTTGGTTGCATTGCAATCGGTATGGTTTTGTTGGGCGTGTTTTTGTATCTTCGTGTCAACGGCGACCGCAAAAAAGCAGTTTTTATCAAGGCAATTGTCAGTGTTTTCTTTCTGCTGACGCTGCTGACGGGCTCCTTGGCTGCAGGGGATAATGCCGATTGGGCTTACACGGCCCTGCTTGCAGGCGGTCTGAGTCTGGGCTTATTGGGAGATATCTGGCTGGATCTGAAATATATTTACACGCAGGACAGCGATTTCTGGACCTTCTCGGGCTTTTTTGTGTTTATGTTCGGCCACTTCTTCTATTTTGCAGCCGTCCTTTACAAGCACGGCATTGTGCATCCGTTGGCTGCCGTTTTTGCAGGCATTTCGGCTGTTGGAACGGTTGTTTTTCTGCTTGTGCTCGAAAAGCCGACCAAGATGCATTACGGCAAATTCAAGGCTATTACCTTTGTTTATGGTGCAATCCTTGTTTCTATGTTTGCCCTTTGCCTGAACACGGCTCTGTTTGATGGTCACGGTAATGCAGGCATTCTGCTGATGACCGTCGGCGGCGGCTTGTTCATTGTTTCCGACCTGATTCTGTCGGGTACCTATTTCGGTGAAAAGGGTGTCAAAAAACTCGATATTATCACCAACCACACAACCTACTACCTTGCGCAGTACTGCATCGCAGCCTCTGCCTTGTTGGTGAATGTTGAATTCTAAAGGAGAATAAAATGAGAAGAGATCAAAGCCTCGATTTTTCGGGCATTACCACCTATTCCGCACAAAACAGAATTAACCTTGTCACCATCGACAAGCTGATGGTTCCCGGGGTGACCGAGCATGAGGAATACACCGCAGAGGGATTCGATGAGCTCATCGAGCGCATTGTCACCGCACGCAAAAATAACCGTCCCGTCATCTGGAGCATGGGTGCACACGTGGTCAAGAATCACCTGAGCCGCTACATCATTGCCCTGATGAAAGAGGGCATTATTACCCACATTGCCGCCAACGGCGCTACGAGCATCCACGATTTTGAGCTGGCCTACCTCGGCGGCACTTCTGAAGATGTGCCCACCGCAATCGAGGACGGCTCGTTCGGTATGTGGGAGGAAACGGGCGCATGGATGAACGAAGCACTGCAGTACGGTGCAAAGAACGGCATGGGTTATGGTGAGGCACTCGGCTATTATATTGACATCCACCCCGAAAAATTCCCCAACCGCGAGGACTGCATTCTTTGGAATGCCTACAAGCTCGACATTCCTGCCACCTATGCCATTGCACTGGGTACGGATATCATCCATCAGCATCCCACCTGCGACATGGCTGCCATCGGGGCTTGCAGCGGTGTGGACTTCAAACGCATGGCCTATTCCGTCGCACAGCTTGACGGCGGTGTGTTCCTGAATTTCGGTTCATCCGTCATCGGCCCCGAAGTGTTCTTAAAGACCCTTTCCATCGCAAGAAATCTCGGTTATCCGACATTTGCCATCACCACCGCAAACTTCGACCTTGTAAATTTGGGCAATTACCGTTGCAAGATCGGTTATGAGGACCCCAATTATTACTACCGTCCCCGCAAGAACATCGTCAACCGTCCCACATGTAAGGGTGGTATGGGATGGCACTTTGTCGGTGACCATCTTGTGACCATTCCGACCCTGTATGACCGTGTGAAAGAGGAAATGCAGAAATGAACAAGGAACAATTTGTTTCAATTCTTGAAAATATAAGCAAGGCAAAAATCGGCCTGCTCGGTGACTTCTGTGTGGATATTTACTGGCATGCGGATATGACCAAAAGTGAGCTGTCCCGTGAAACACCGCACTATCCCTTGCCTGTTGTCAGGGAGCGTGTGTATCCCGGTGCCGGCGGAAATGCCGCAAACAACATCGCTGCGCTCAAACCGGCAAAGCTGTATGCCGTAGGGCTTTACGGTGACGACTGGAGAGGTATGCTGCTGCGTGATGTGCTGCGCAAATGCGGCATTGATGACCGTTGGTTCGTGCTGACCCCCGACCGCTTCACCAATGCCTACTGCAAGCCCATGCGTAAGGGTATTTCGGCTGTGGAATATGAAGATCCCCGTCTTGACTTTGCGGCAGACCGACCGATTGATACAAAAACGGAGGACACCGTGCTTGCAAATTTGGATGCCATGGCTGCCGAAATCGATGTGCTTTGTGTGTCCGATCAGTTTTTGTTCGGCATCGTCACCGATCGTGTGCGTGCAAAAATCATCGAGCTTGCCAAAAAGGGGCTTCGTGTTGTGGTGGACAGCCGTTATAATATTGCAAAATACACTGATTGCATTCTCAAACCCAATGAGGTCGAATGCTGGCGTGCCGTTTACGGCAACGAGGGCTTCCTGAATGCAGGCAGGGAAGATTTTGAAAAGGCAGCAAGGGACCTGGCTGTCAAGAACAATGCCAAGGTTTTGTGCACACTCGGTGCACAGGGAAGTGTGTTCACAGACGGTGAACAGCTTGACCGCATTCCTGCCGTGCAGCTTGATTGCCCCGTGGATATCTGCGGTGCAGGGGACACCTTCCTGTCAGCGTTTTCGTCCTGCCTTGCAGGTGGTGCATTGCCTGCCGATGCAGCCTTTGTTGCTGCGCATGCGAGTGCCGTCACGGTGCAGAAAATCGGCATCACAGGCACTGCAACAAGAGAAGAAATTATCAATTTGTATAACCGATAAGAAAAAAAGGAACCGTGTGTCGGTTCCTTTTTTTGAGCTGTAAATTATGCAATCGGAATATATGTATTTCCGTATGTATCCGTGTTTGTGATAATGGTATTGTAAAGTGATCCGTCCTGTGCAAAAATGCGTTTTGTGGTGCAGGTGCAGCCACCGCCGAGGTCCTTGTATTCGGTGGAGGTGTATTCCGTAACGGTGCCGTCAAGCTGTGTTGTACGGGACGAAACCTCACGGTCATACGCATCGTATTCGTATGAAACGGTGTAGTGAATGCCGTTGCCGTCCTCGGATTCGGTCAGCACGTTGCCCCTTGCATCAAAGGACTGTGTCAGCACGTTGGTCTGCTCATAAGCCGTGTCGGGATAACGCACGGTGGTGACGGTTTTTTCGGTTATTGTGCTGCCGTTGAGCACATATTCCGTTTCGATTTTGCTTACATATTCGCCGTCCTCGGTTACGGTGCAAAGAATTTCTCTGCCGTAATCGTCATAGCTGTAGCCGTACACGGTCTGCTGCTTGACAGCGCCGTCGGTGTTCAGCAGGGAAACGGATTTTGTGGCAGGCTTGCCGTCCGTGTTGTTCACAATTTCGGTCAGGCAGGCGGTATACAGATTTCCTGCCGCATCGGGCAGGCGTTCCTCGGTGCGTGTCAGGTGACCTCTTCCGTCATAACCGTAATCCGTGGTGGAAATCAGTGCATCACCGCTGTCATTTTTGTTCCATTTTTCAACTGTGGTTAAATTGCCGCCGTTGTAAACATAACGGCTGTAAACACCCGAGTACACGGCATTGCTTCCGTTTCCGCGCACCTCATAAATGACGGACGGCTGCCCGTCGGCGGTATATTCGTTGCGGTATTTTTCTTCAGCTGCAGGGCCGGGCAGAGTGGTCGCCTGTTCGGTGGTCGGCTCTTGCGTCGGTGCCTGTGTTGCAGTCAGCTCGCTGTCATCCGTCTGCATGTCCGAAGGGTCGGCCTGTGCGGCTGCTGTTGTCAGGTTCGGTGTCAGGCTGACATGCATATCACTGTTCACGGGGATTGTGGGCTGTGTATCCTCCTTGCAGGCTGTGCAGGCAAGGGTCAATACTGCAAGCAATGCAAGCAGAACGAGTGTTTTTTTCATATTCTTCCTCCGTCGGTTTTTTTCATATCCTACCTTATAATATTTGATTTTACCTGAAAAATCAAGTCTATTTACAGAGTTGACAAATATTATAAAAAAGTGATATAATATTCACATTAAAATTTTCTACATTTTAACGGAGGATTTTCTATGAAAAAATTTATTTCTGTTTTGCTTTGCGTGATGCTCACAGCTGCTGTGCTTGGTTTTGCTGCCTGCGGTGAAAAAGCACCCGAACTGACCGAGGAACAGCTCAGCGAGCTGGATGTGAAGGTTGATTACAGCGGTCTTGTCAACTTCAGCGAGGCTGTTTCCGACCTGAAAATCAAAACGGCTCTCAATAACTATTCTTCCTGCATCGGCTATCTTGACAATCTGCTTCTTGAAGGGCAGGCCATGACACAGATGATTGAAAAGGACAAAATCAAGGATGTTGATGGTCTTGATAAGTTTGAGGAATCCTATAAATCCCTGCGCGCACTGTGGGATGCTGCCGAAAAGGCTGCTGCGAAGTATGTCAAGGGCTTCTACAAGGCTGTCGGCAAAAAGGATGTCACAGCGGTTTATTGCTACATGAGTGTTGATCCCGAGGCTGCAAACGGCAACTCCTATGTTTTTGCACTGACCTACACCGAGAATGAGCAAGATGTTACCGTTTACATGGATGCCACCACCACGAGTGACGTTGTTGACGTTTCTGTTTATGAAAAATCCCCCGAGAAATTCTACAACGAAAAGTGCAACAACAAGATGATGAACACCCCTGTTTTCAACAATATCACACTCGATCTGGATGCCGTTCTTTCGGCTGCAAAGTGAGGTTAATGAATGGTTCCCGATATTATTGCTCACCGCGGTGCCAAGGCCTGCGCACCGCAGAATACCATTCCCTCTTTTGAGAGAGCCGTTGCCGACAAGGCCGACGGCTTTGAAACCGATGTGCATCTGACAAAGGACGGTATTCCCGTCATTTGCCATAACTATGATATAGACGAAACCTCCGACGGCACGGGCTTCATTGAAAAAATGACCCTCGAGGAGCTGCGTGCATTCGATTTCGGTGCATGGTACGGCGAAGAATTCAAGGGTACAAAAATCCCTACCCTTGAAGAATTCCTTGCCGTTGCAAAAAAAGCCGACATCAGGGTGCTCAATATTGAGCTCAAAAGACCGCCCTCAAGATTGAGGGAGCTTGTAGACAAGACCCTGCGTGCGGTAGAGGCTTACGGGCTTACGGATAAGCTGCTCATTTCCAGCTTCAGTGTGCAGATTCTGCGCTATGTCAAGCAGATAGCCCCTTCTGTTCCCACAGGCTTTCTCTATCCGTCCAACAATCCGTCGGCATGCTATCCCGTTGTTTGGCCTGCTGCCATGGTGCGTTTCACAAAATGCGATGCCATTCACCCCATTCATAAGCTGGTCGGTGAGCCGCTTGTGAAATGGGCGCACAAAAAGGGAATGCATGTCAATGTGTGGACAGTCAATGAGGAAGAGGATATCAAGCGCATGCTTTTGCTGGGTGTGGACGGCATTATTACCGACAATCCTGCCTTTGTTCGTGCGGTTATCGCCAAAAATGTGCAACACATTCGCTGAAAAGATTGCAAATTCCTGCAGGATGTCACAAATGTTGAGAAAAATGTTGACTTTCGTGCAATGATGTGTTAAAATTAAAAATTGTGAGTGTGAATTTATCAGCAGCGCAGGGCATGGGAAAAGCCGGATTCGTTGCCCGGTTTGCCTTTTTTGTTGGTAAAAAACAAGCAAATTTTTGTTGGAAAAATATGATAAGGTGGTAAAGAAAATGGATGGTTTGACTCCGATCATCAAGAAGAACATCAAAACCAAGTACAAGAGCGTCCGTCGCTTCTCCGAAGAACTCGGCATTCCGCAGTCCACGGTTGTAAGTGCACTTAAAAAGGGTGTCAGCGGAACCGCTTTTGAAACAGTCTGCAAAATGTGCAGCCTTCTCGATATCAAGCTTGTCGATGGTCTGTATCCTGTTTCCTTCAATGAAGAAGCAAAGGATATTATCGAAAAAATGGCTTATCTCGACGATGCAGGCAAGCATGCCGTGCACACCGTTCTTTTGATGGAATATGCCCGTTCCACAAAGGGCAAGGTCGAAATCGACTACAGCAAATAAAATTTTTGCAAGGCGGTGTTCATTCACCGCTTTTTTTAATTTTTATATATGTTTTCGCCCGAAAAAGTGTTGACAAAACAAAAGACGGCTGATATAATAACGGCAAAGGTAGAGGTGCGTTATGTCATCAGTAACCCGTATGCCAAGGAAGTGACGATTCCGTTGTACGGGCAAAAGGGGCACGGCGCCGAAGGAGGCTTTGTCAGAGCTTACCTGGGTGTATGCAATAAGATGTATATGACTGTCGCGGCTGCGGAGTGCTACTGAACATACTTTTGCAAAAAAAGTGCAAATGTATTTTGTTTCAGCTTGTATTATGCTGCCGACTATCCTGTCGGCGGCATTTTTTCAGCGTGTAACCTTTAAAACAATCTTCCGGAGGAATATAAAAATGGAAAAGAAAACACTCTTCAAGGGCGTTGCTACCGCCCTCATCACCCCCTTCAACGAAAACGGCATCGATTACGATGCACTTGGTAAAATCATCGACTGGCAGATCGACTGCGGCATTGACGGTCTTGTTATTGCAGGCACATCCGGCGAAGCTTCCACCATGTCCGACGACGAGCACCGTGAAATCTTTGCTTATTCCGCAAAGCGCATTGCCGGCAGAGTGCCCATGATCGCTGGTGTCGGCAGCAACGATACCGCTTATGCGCTCGACCTTGTTGAGCATGCCTGCAAGGCAGGAGCAGACGGTGTTTTGTCTGTTACTCCCTACTACAACAAGGCAACCCAGAAGGGCCTTATCAGCATGTACACGGAAATCGCAGATGCTTCTTCCGTTCCCGTTATTCTTTACAATGTTCCCACCAGAACCGGTGTCAACATTGAGCCTGATACCTATGCTGTGCTTGCAGACCATCCGAACATTGTCGGTATCAAGGAAGCAAACGGCAACATTTCCAAGATTGTTGAAACCATGAGCAAGGTGCACGGCAAACTCGATCTGTATTCGGGTAACGACGATCAGATCGTTCCGCTGATGTCCCTGGGCGGTGTCGGCTGTATCTCCGTTCTTTCCAACATTCTTCCCAAGGAAACCATGGAAATCTGCAACCGCTTCTTCTCGGGCGATGTCTGGGGTGCCGCAAACCTGCAGTACCGCTTCCATGCACTCATTGATGCTCTGTTCTGCGAGGTCAATCCCATCCCCGTCAAGGCTGCTATGGCTGCTATGGGCTTCTGCGAAGACAGACTGCGTCTGCCGCTGACTCCCATGGAGGATGCCCACAAGCAGAATATGCTCGCTCTCATGCGTGAGCAGGGTCTGAATGTCTGAGGAAAAGGAAATGAAAGTAATTCTCAATGGTGCCGCAGGCCGTATGGGTACGGTTCTGCGCCGCATGATAAACGACGGTGTGAAGGATTCCGTCCTTGCAGCTGCTGTGGATTTTACGGGTGGGGAATTCCTTGCCTGTGTGAATGATTATTACGGTGAAGCGGATGTCATTATTGACTTCTCCAACCATGTCGCTGCACCGACGGTTGCCGCTTATGCTGTCAACCGCAAGCTTCCGCTTGTGCTTTGCACAACGGGTCTGACCGAAGACGAAAGAGCCGCTGTCATCAAGGCAAGCGAAAGTGTGCCTGTGTTCATGAGTGCAAATATGTCTTTGGGTGTTGCTCTGCTTGTTGAGCTTGCCAAAAAGGCAGCTTCCTGCTTCCCCGAAGCCAACATTGAAATTGTGGAATGCCACCACAACCGCAAGCTCGATGCTCCCTCCGGCACGGCCGTGATGCTGTTTGATGCCATCAAGGAGGTGCGTCCCGAGGCTGTTCGTCAGGACGGCAGAAGCGGTATGTGTCCGCGTACTGCTGATGAAATCGGCATGCACGCACTGCGCATGGGCAATGAAACGGGTATGCACGAGGTGTGGGTTGCCACCGGCAATGAAACCATCACCCTGCGCCATAAGGCCGAAAGCCGCGATATTTTTGCGGAAGGTGCTCTTGCCGCCGCACAGTTCCTTTGCGGCAAAGAGCCCGGCCTTTATTCCATGCGTGATCTGATTTAAAAAGGATGATAAGCGATGCAGGATTTTCTGATCCATCCCAATCTGAATATAAATGAAAAAGGGCATCTGACCGTCAGTGGTCAGGATTGTACCGACCTTGCCGCTCAATACGGTACACCGCTGTATCTGCTCGACGAGCAGCTTGTGCGTGCAAACTGCCGTGCCTATGTTGAAACGGTGAAGGAATGCTTCCCCGAGGGGTCTATGCCGCTGCTTGCAAGCAAGGCGCTGAGTTTTACAGGCATCTACAAAATTGCCGCAAGTGAGGGCATGGGCACTGACCTTGTTTCCTCGGGTGAGCTGTTCACTGCAAAAAAAGCAGGCTTTCCGCTTGAAAAGGCATTTTTCCACGGTAACAACAAAACCGATTTTGACATTGCCTTTGCAATGGATTGCGGTGTCGGCTATTTCATTGTTGATAATCAGCACGAGCTGCATGCCGTCAACAAGGAAGCCGAAAAAAGAGGCATCAGACAGAAGATTCTTCTTCGTCTGACCCCCGGCATTGATCCGCATACCCACAAGGCCATCACCACGGGTACGGTCGATTCTAAATTCGGCTCCGTCATCGAAAACGGTCAGGCAGAGGTGATTGCGCTGCAGGCACTTTCCATGAGCGGCATTGATCTGCGCGGCTTCCATTGTCATGTCGGTTCACAGGTTTTTGAAATTGATCCCTTTGTGCAGGCCGGTGAAATCATGCTGCGCTTCATTAAGGAAATGCAGACAAAGCACGGCTATACGGCTGAATTCTGCAACCTCGGCGGCGGCTTCGGTGCAAGATATCTGCCCTGCCATCCCACACCCGATTATGCGGCTTATATCCGTGCCATGGCAGCCGAAATCAAAAAAATCTGCGATGCGCTGCTGATGCCTTGCCCCAAAATTCTGCTTGAGCCCGGCAGAAGCATTGTTGCTGCAGCCGGCACAACCCTTTACACGGCAGGTTCTGTCAAGCACACCCCCAACGGAAAAACCTATGTTTCCGTGGATGGCGGTATGCCCGATAATCCGCGTTATGCACTGTATGAAGCCCCCTACACCGTGGTCAACGCCTCGCGTGCCGACAAGGAAACGGATTGCCTTTGCTCGGTTGTCGGCAGGTGCTGCGAAAGCGGTGATATTCTGCAGGAAAACCTGCGTATGGCCTCGGCTGAACGCGGTGACATCATTGCGGTGCTCACAACCGGTGCCTATAATTATTCCATGGCATCCAACTACAACCGCTTGCCGCGACCGGCTCTTGTTATCCTGGATGGTGACAAAAATCGCATCGGTGTGCGCAGAGAAACCTTTGAGGATCTCGTGGCACTTGATGCAGAATAAGAAAAAACCTTAAAATAACCTTTAGCAGAATACACAAACACAAGAGGATGTCTTTGCACAATGTATACAAAGATATCTTTTTGTGTTTGTTTTTTATTGACAATGCACAAGTCAGGGTTTATACTGTTTCTGTGTTGTTCTATATATAATGTATAGGCATAGCAAAAAAACTTATTGAAAGGTCTGTTTTTAATGAAAAAGTTCCTTTGCATCCTTCTTTCTGTTGTTATGATGCTCTCCGGCCTGTCTGTGATTGCCTTTGCTGCAGAAAATGAAGAAGAAGCTCCCCTTGTAGTGGATGAACTGATTCTTGAATCCGTCCTCAAGGAAGAAGCTTATTATCACATCGACTATACCCGTTCCAACGGCTATTTCGATTCCACCATTGCCCTGTATTCCGCTCTGAATCTTTATGAAGACGGTATCTACAACGGTATCACCGGCTCCAACGACTACAAGGTTGCAAAGGCAACCCTGCTCGGTCTTGTTGAACGCGTGGACATTCCCTTCGAAAATGAACTGATTTACAAGATTCTTGAAATCCTTGACCCCACCCGTTCCGTTGCTGATGTTATTGAAACCGTCGGCGATTACATCAAGTGCTTCCAGGTGGTTACCGAATCCTCCGAATGGAACACCACCATGCAGGTTATCACCGAATTCCAGAGATATCTCTCCTACGGCAATGAGCTGTATGAGGAATATGTTGATGCAGTTGCAGAAATCCTGACCGTCAAGTCCGCAGGTCTGTATTTTGAAGAGCTCCTCAATCAGGTTGCAAGCACTGCCCGCGATCAGATCGTCCGCAACGCTGCAAGAGATCTTGCCGGCAACATTGATGCAGAAATCGAAAAAGCATTCGGCGCTGTTGCACTTCGCGTAACCGAGGACCTTGCAAAGAACGCCCTCAACATGGCTATCGATGAGCTTGCATCTCTGAACACCGTTACCGCCATCCTCAGCAAAATCTACGGTGCTATCGGCGATATCGCTCAGTTCCTCTTCAATACCCAGGACCAGTATGAATACATGACTGCTCTGTCCACCATCGTTACCATTGAAGACGTGCTTCCCAATTATGTCCGTGACAAGGTTGCAAACACCGAGGCTGAATCCGGTGAATTCGCTCTCACCGCACTCATCACCCTTCGTACCGAAGGTGAACGCATGCTCCTCAACCTCGAAGGCGTTAAGAGAGATGCCATCGCAGGCTCCATCTTCAATGGCTATCACAAGCCCGAAATCATTGAAAGAAGTGCTGTTCAGGTCGCAAAGCTTGAGGTTCTCAAGGAAGTCTTCAACAAGGGCGCCGAATACAAGACTGTTGCTATCTTCGCAACTGCTGCTCCCACCACCGTTAAGGTTTACAACGAAAACGGCGACACCATCGGTAACATCAGCAACACCGAAGCCAAAACCGACTACAGCGCATACGGCTGCTTCGCTTCTGTTTATAACGAAATTTACGGCGGCTTCATCAAGGTTGCATTCGTCTTTGACGGTGGCGCACAGACTGCTGTATTCCGTGCCGCAGATCCCTGCTACATGAATCTTGCTTGTGAAGCAATGGCTCTCAATGCAACCACCAACAAGGCTTATCACGATGTTTTCTACTTCCAGGATAAGTACCTCAATGCAGTCCGCTTCATCAGACTTGACCTTGCAGGCTGGACCGCAGCTCCCACCTACACCATCGTTGACAGCGAAAACGGCAACTTCGCAAGAGTTATGCTCACTGACTATGATTCCGAAAACGAAGGTCTTGTTTATGAAAACGATATTGACACCGGTAATGTTGAAAAAGAAGAACCC
>JAZOWJ010000183.1:0-3556 GCA_045659125.1 Acutalibacteraceae bacterium | reverse complement strand
CTTTTAGGTGACGGAAAATACGGCACCAACGAGCAGAACAAGCGCTTCGGCGGCTACAAAAAGCAATGCCTGTATTCCTACAAAACCGTGTTTGAATTCACCACGGATGCAGGAATTCTTGACTATCTCAACGGCAAATCCGTCACTGCACCCGATGTATGGTTCCGCACCGCCTTTTATGACGGCACTCTCGTGCAGAACAAAAAATAAATATGCTGTGCCGGGGGATTATTCCTCCGGCTTTATCATTTCCCTGAACTCGGCTTCACTGATGACCTTAACACCGAGGTCATTGGCTTTTTTCAGCTTGCTGCCTGCGGCCTCCCCTGCAAGCACGATGCTTGTCTTTTTGGAAACCGAGGACGAAACCTTACCGCCGAGGTCTTCAATGATGGCAGAAGCCTCGTCACGGGTAAATTCGGTAAGTGTGCCGGTCAGCACAAAGGTCATGCCTGCAAATCGGGTGTCGATAACCTCCTTGAGAGAGGTCATATTCACTCCAAGCGACTGCAAATCTGCAATCAGCTCACGGGCTGACTCATGCGAAAAATAGTCTGCCACGGCCTGCGCCATGATCTCACCGAAGCCGTCAATGGTGCAAAGGGTCTGCACATCGGCATTCATGATGCTTTCCATATTTCCGAAATGCTTTGCAAGCAGCTTTGCGGCCTTGGCACCGATGTGACGGATCCCCAATGCAAACAAAAGCTTGGCAAGGTCATTTTCCTTTGATTTTTCGGCAGCTGCAAGGAAATTGGCGGCTGATTTTTTGCCGAGCCCTTCCATTGCTGCAATTTTTTCCGCATCCAGGCGATACAAATCAGCAGCCGTGCGGATCATGCCCATTTCAACGAAAGCGGCAAGATTGGCTTCACCGAGTCCTTCAATATCCATCGCATCACGCGAGCAGAAATGAATGATATTGCGAAGCAGCTGTGCAGGGCAATCGGGATTCACACAGCGAATGGCCGCTTCATCGGCTTCTCTTGTCACCCTTTCACCGCAGGACGGACACTGCACAGGCATGCAGAAGGGCTGTGCATTTTCGCCGCGCTTCACAACACGCAGCACCTCGGGAATGATATCCCCTGCCTTGCTGACAAGGATGGTGTCGCCGATACGAACATCCTTTTCGCGGATATAGTCCTCATTGTGCAGACTGGCTCTTGCAACGGTGGAGCCTGCCAGCAGCACGGGATCAAACACAGCCGTCGGGGTCAGAACCCCCGTTCGTCCGACGGTGATTTCAATGTCACGGACAATGCTTTCTTTTTCTTCGGGCGGATATTTGAATGCAACCGCCCATTTGGGGAATTTTGCAGTGCTGCCCAGCTGTGTGCGCTGTGCAAAATCATCCACCTTGATAACGGCACCGTCAATATCAAACGGCAGTGTCGGGCGCTTTTCGCCGATCATGCGGATGTGCTCAATCGCCTGCCCGATGCTTTCAACACGGGTATACATCGGCACGACCGAAAAGCCGAGCTCCTGCAGAAAATCAAGCGATTGCTTATGGGAATCAAGGGTTACACCCTCTATTTGCTGAATATTAAAAACAAAAATATCAAGCTTTCTCTGTGCGGTGACGGCAGGATTTTTCTGACGCAGACTGCCTGCAGCCGCATTGCGCGGATTTTTGAACGGCTTGCCTCCGTTTTGCTCAAGCTCCTCACAAAGCTCGGCAAACACGGCACGGGACATATATACCTCACCGCGGACCTCGATAAAAGGAATCTCCTTTTTCAGCTTCAGCGGAATGCTTTTCACGGTGCGAAGATTGGCGGTCACATCCTCGCCGACATCACCGTCACCACGGGTCGAGCCACGCACAAAAACACCGTTTTCATATTCAAGCGAAACCGAAAGACCGTCAATTTTGGGCTCTGCAACAAATGCAGCACCGCTGACCGTGTCGCTTACACGGCGGTCAAAATCGAGCAGCTCCTCCTCGGAAAATGCATCCTGCAGGCTTTCCATGCGTACACGGTGCTCAACAGGGGTGAACAGTGTGTCTGCACTGCCGCCGACACGGTGGGTCGGGGAATCTGCAGTCAGCAGCTCGGGATACTGCGTTTCAATATCCTTCAATTCACGCATGAGCATATCATACTCATAGTCGGAAATGTCATTTTCATTCTCGACATAGTAACGATGAATATGATAATTGAGGGTATCACGAAGCTCCTGTGCTCGTTGCTGTATTTTTTCGTAATCGGTCATAAATTCCGCTCCGTTTTTTGTTTTGTGTCGGGGTAAATTATAGCATATTATTTTATTTTTGTACAGGGGATTCTTGAAAATGAACAACAAAAATGCTAAAATATATGCATATTCTTTTTCGGAGTTGATACCATGCTCATTCTTACACCGCAGCAAATAAGACAGGCTGAAACGCAAGCCAATGCAAAGGGACTTGCCTTTGACGTGATGATGGAGAACGCAGGCAAGGGATGTGCATTGCATATCGACAAAAACCTGAAGCCGTGCAAGGTCGCAGTGCTTTGCGGCAGCGGCAAAAACGGCGGTGACGGATATGTCATTGCACGCTATCTTGCAAAAGGCGGTTATTCCGTTACCGTACACAACCTCGGCAACGGCAATGATGCGCTTTCCGCCTCCATGCGTGCAAAGCTGCCCGATACAGTCATACAAGACCCTGTCGGGGGATTTGCAGATGCACACGTCATCATTGATGCTGTGTTCGGCATCGGTTTTCACGGGCAGCTGCCGCAGAACATAAAACAGACCATCGACCTTGCAAATCAGTGCAGGGCTTTTCGTTTTGCAATTGATATTCCAAGCGGTCTGAGCATGGATTACAAAGACGGTGACACATATTTTCACGCAGACGAAACACTGACCATGCTTTGCTATAAGCCCGTACACGCATACAAGCCTTTGAGCGAAAAATGCGGAAAAATCACGGTCATTCCGATCGGATTCGGAACGCAGGACATAGATGAAGCCTTAAAAACGCACCATCTTTCAACTCCGCAGGACATTTCCGCTGTTCTGCCGAGAAAGCCGTACAACGCACACAAGGGCACAAACGGAAACACCCTGCTTGTAATGGGGTGTAAAAAGATGCCGGGAGCAGCCGTGATGGCCGCAAAGGGTGCGGTGAACTCCGGTGTGGGGCTCGTGTCCGTTGCGTTTCCTGATGCTGCATATCCTGCCATTGCACCGCAGGTGCCCGAATGCCTGCTGAAACTTTGCAAAAGTCACGAAAACGGTTATTTTCATGCAGCAAATAAATTTTATTTTGAACAAAACTGCAATTCATATAAGAGCATTGCATTCGGCTGTGGTGTTGCACAGGAGAACGGTGCAGAAGATATTTTACTTACTCTGCTTGAAAACTACAACGGCAAACTGATTATTGATGCTGACGGCATAAATATTTTGTCCCGTCATATAGATGTATTGGACCGCACAAATGCGATTGTTCTGCTGACACCGCATCCGGGTGAAATGAGCAGACTGACAGGAAAAAGCATTGCCCAAATCAACGAAGCCCGAGAAGAAACGGCAAAAGAATTTGCTGCCGCACATGACT
>JAZOWJ010000182.1:0-6648 GCA_045659125.1 Acutalibacteraceae bacterium | reverse complement strand
GGTGGTAAATATGACACAAATTCAGGTTCAAACTATGAATATTCTATTGGTCTGAATGGTCTTGGCTTGTGCTCCACACAGTATGCTTCTGAATATATGGATGCTGAAATTCATACCGGTGGCTTTCTTTATAAACTGCATTTTGAACATGGCGAAAACATTGGCGGTTTACACAAGGAGCCTTATGCGAAGAGAGATACGGGAACAAGAATTCGTTGGCGTCCCGATCTGGAGGTTTTTACAGATATCGCTATTCCGCTTGAATATTTTCAGGATATATTAAAGCGCCAGTCTATTGTTAATGCGGGTGTTAAATTTATTCTCAAGAACCAATTGACAGAAAATAAATTTGAAACCTTTGAATATTTGTATGAGCAAGGTATCGAGGAGTATATCAATGAGTTTATTGGTGACAAAGGAATTGTTCCTGTACAGTTCTGGACCGGTGAACGAGTCGGACGTGATCGTGCGGATATGTCTGATTATAAATTGAAAATAAATTCTGTTCTTACTTTCTCTGAAAAAGTGCAGCTTAAGGATTATTATCATAATTCAAGCTATCTTGAATACGGTGGTGCGCCTGAAAAAGCTGTACGCAGTGCTTTTGTATCACAGATTGACGCATATCTCAAGCAGAATGGTAAATATTCTAAAACTGATTCTAAAATCACATTTCAAGACATAGAAGATTGCCTTGTATTGATTATTTCATCATTTTCCACACAGACATCTTACGAAAATCAGACCAAAAAGGCGATCACCAATAAATTCATTCAGGAAGCTATGACTGAGTTTTTCCGTCATCAGCTTGAAATATACTTTATTGAGAATCCGATGGATGCACAGAAGATCTGTGATCGAATTCTTATTAACATGCGCTCACGTGTGCGTTCCGAATCCACTCGTCTGAATCTTAAAAAGACGCTTACGGCCGGCAATGATATGTCAAACAGAGTTGAAAAATTTGTTGATTGCCGCAGTAAGGATGTAAATGAAAGAGAAATCTTTATCGTGGAAGGCGATTCTGCATTGGGTGCATGTAAGCAGGCCAGAGATTCTGCCTTTCAGGCTGTTATCCCTGTGCGTGGTAAGATTCTGAATTGCCTGAAGGCTGAATACAGTAAGATATTCAAAAGTGAAATTATTATTGATCTTATTAAAGTGCTCGGTTGCGGTGTTGAGATTAAGGATAAATCTGCAAAAGGTGTCGCTGCATTCAATATTGATAACCTTCGTTGGAGTAAGGTTATCATCTGTACCGACGCAGACGTTGACGGCTTCCAGATCCGTACTTTGATTCTTTCCATGTTTTATGCTTTGATGCCGTCCTTGATTTCGGAAGGTAAGGTGTTTATTGCTGAGTCTCCCTTGTATGAAATTACTTGCAAGGATGAAACCTGGTTTTGCTATACCGAAAAAGAAAAGCAGGAGGCTCTGGAAGCAATCGGTGATAAAAAATATACGATTCAGAGATCAAAGGGTCTTGGTGAAAATGATGCTGATATGATGTGGCTGACCACTATGAATCCGAAAACACGCAGACTCATCAAGGTAGAGCCGAACTCTGACCCTACGCAGATTGATGATACTTTTGAAATGCTTCTTGGCGATAACCTTGCTGCCAGAAAGCAGCATATTGCTGATTACGGTCACCTTTACATCGAGCTTGCTGATATTTATTGAGAGGAGGGGGAAATATGGCCATAAAACCTAAAAAGCAGGAAGAAGATAAGCTTCCTGTTGATAATCGTGCGCATATTCAGGGCGCAGGTATTGTCGAAAGTCAGCTTATTACAGATACACTTGAAATTAACTATATGCCTTATTGCATGAGTGTTATCATGTCACGTGCTATTCCCGAAATTGACGGCTTCAAGCCCTCTCACAGAAAGCTTCTTTATACCATGTACAAAATGGGACTTTTGCATGGTGTAAGAACAAAATCCGCTAATATTGTCGGCAGCACAATGAAGCTCAATCCGCATGGTGATGCTGCGATTTATGAAACCATGGTGCGTCTTACACGCGGTAATGAGGCGCTTTTGCATCCTTATGTTGATTCGAAAGGTAACTTCGGTAAGGCATATTCCAAGAATATGCAATATGCTGCATCGCGTTATACGGAAGCCAAGCTAGAAAGTTTTTGTTCTGAGCTTTTCAGAGATATTGACAAGGATACGGTTGATTTTGTTCCGAACTATGATAACACTACAACGGAGCCGACCTTGTTTCCGGTTACATTTCCGTCGATCCTTGTAAACAGCAATATGGGTATTGCTGTCGGTATGGCCAGCAACATATGCTCTTTTAACCTTCGTGAGGTTTGTGAAACAACGATTGCGTTGATAAAAAATCCCGATCATGATGTGCTGGATACCATGCTTGCACCTGATTTCAGAGGCGGCGGACAGGTTATTTACGACCGTCAGAAGATGGCAGAGGTTTATGCAACCGGCAGGGGACCCGTCAGACTTCGTGCAAAGTATGAGTATGATAAATCCAACAACTGCATTGATATTAAGGGAATCCCTGCAACAACTACCTGTGAAGCAATTATTGATAAAATTATAGACCTTGTAAAAACAAACAAGGTGCGTGAGATCAGTGATGTTCGCGATGAAACCGACAAGGCAGGTCTCAAAATCACAATCGACCTCAAGCGTGGTGCAGACCCCGAAAAGCTGATGCAGGTGCTGCTTAAAAAGACGCCTTTGGAGGATACTTTTACCTGTAACTTCAATGTGCTTATTGCCGGCACTCCGATGGTGCTCGGTGTTAAGGATTTGCTGCTTGAATGGATTGCCTATCGCACGGAATGCGTACAAAGACGAGTTTATTTTGATCTCAATAAGGCTCGTGACCGCCTGCATTTGTTGAAAGCACTTCAGAAGATTCTGCTTGATATTGATAAGGCCATTCGTATTGTTCGCGAAACCGAGGAAGAAAGTCAGGTCGTCCCCAATCTTATGATCGGCTTCGGCATTGATCAGATTCAGGCTGAATATGTTGCAGAAATCAAGCTTCGCCATTTGAATCGTGAATATATTCTTAAGCGTCTGCAGGACGTTGAGCAGCTTGAAAAAGATATTGCCGACATGGAAGATATTCTTGCGCACAAGTCAAGAATCAAGAAAATTATTGTTGATGAATTGACTGATGTTATCAAAAAGTTTGGACAGGATCGCAAAACAGAAATCATCTATGAGGCTGAAGATGAGATTGCTGATTTTGAGGAAGAAATTCCTGATTATCCCGTATTGCTGTTCTTTACAAGAGAAGGCTATTTTAAAAAAATTACACCGCAGTCCTGGCGTATGGGTAATAACCATAAGCTTAAGGAAGGTGATGAAATCATTGCCTCTTTTGAATCGACAAATAATGTAGATTTGTTGTTCTTTACAAATCGTCAACAAGTGTATAAAGCAAAGTGTAATGATTTTGAAGAATGCAAGGCATCTGTTCTCGGTGATTTTGTAGCTTCGAAGCTTAAAATGGACGATGGCGAAAATGCTATCTTTATGGCCGTTACAAAGGATTACAGCGGTCAGATGCTGTTCTTCTTTGAAAACGGCAAGGTTGCAAAGGTTGAGATGGCTTCTTATGAAACAAAAACAAACCGTAAGAAATTGCTTAAAGCTTATTCTGATAAGTCTGAAATTGCAGCATTTGCACATATCACGCAGGATGGAGAATATGTTCTTACTTCTTCAAATGGCAGAATACTGCTGATGAATTCCGCTGTAATTGCTTCAAAAACGACAAAAGACACGCAGGGTGTTGCTGTCATGAAGCTCAAAAAGGGTCACAGACTGCTTTCTGCTGTTTCTTATAAAGAAGGTCAATTTGTTAAGCCTGCCAGATATCGCACAAAGACATTGCCGTCTGCAGGTGCTACGATTTCACCTGAAGATACGGGTGAGCAAATATCTCTCGTATGATGTGTATATAATTTATTTATTTGTACATACTGTATACAGCGGATAAAGATATAATAGTTTGCGTTTGCTTAAAAATTTATTCGCTTCCATCCTCATGCAGATAGTTTTCTGTGTGAGGATGGTTTTTTAGTAAAACCCCCTGACAATCTTTTATGATTGCCAGGGGGTTAATTTGTTATTGATTAACCGAGTGAATCAGATGAATCAACAAGAGTTACAGCTTCTGTTGCAGTCGCATCTGTAGTCGTGCTGTCTGAATCAGGTACGGTAATCAAAGTAGTTGTTACAATCGGAGCAAATGTTGTTTCTTCAACTGGTGCATTATCCTTTTTCCACTTCTGAATGCCGAGAGCAAGACCAAGATAGGATGCAAGCATGAAAAAGAAAATAATTCCGACGCTGATTACTTTTGCGAAGAAGTCAGATTGCTTTGTGAACCATACAGCTTGTTCCTTCTGCATTTCTTCATCATTCTGCACTGCTTCTTCAGCTTCTGCAGTGTTGCTGTCAGTGCTGTTGTTTGTTGTTTCTTCATTCTCCTGCTTTTCGTCAGACATATCCGGATCTTTCTTTTCAGCAGAAAGCTTTTTTGCTTCGTCAATGTGAGAATAGAAGTAATTGAGGTCATCCTGCAATTCGCTTAATGCGAAAAATCCTCCGCCGAATAAGGCAAGTAAGAATCTCCATACAAAGCTGACTTCAATTTCAATGCCGTATTCTTTTGCGGTTTTTGCAATTTTGACAGATCTGTTAGCAATCCAGAATGGTGCGTAAACGGGGATGAACATAAGAAGCAACGGATTGCTTTCTTTCCAATTGCCGTACTTTTTAGAGAATCTTTCAACATCTCCGTTGATGGTATATTTCCAAGCAAAGTAATACAGGCCGAGTGTCATATAACAGGCAATAACGCGCCACAGAATAGCCTTTTGCTTGTAAGCGGATGAAGATGCAGTTTCTTCCTCGTAATCATCTTCTGTATCTTCAAAAGTATGCATTGAACAGTCATCTGCGGGAATAAAGAAGGACGGTGCAGATGTATCTGCAGCGGAGCGTTTTTTGAAAAGCAGTGACAACAGAAGCAGAATCAAAGTAATTATGACACCTGCTACAGTCAGCGCAATACCGATTTTCAATCCTTGGGGCTCATATTTGAAGCCGATTACATGCTCACCTTCTGAGATTTTTACAGCCAAAAGAGCGTCTGCAATCGGAGTGATGTCATCTTCGCTGACAGCAATGCCATCGATGGTGATTTTCCAGCTCTTGTCGTAAGGGATTGAAGTATAAAGCAGAGCATTCTCGTTTGTAACTGTGATATTGCCTTCAATATAGGTTTCTTCAAAACGGGTGATGTCCAGAATACCGTTAGACAATATCTTGTTGTAACCTTCAGAGAACTTTTCTTCATTCAGGCAAACACCATAAATGTTTGTTGTACCGCTGGTGTTTTCAGGGAAGGTAAGAACAACTCTTGCGCTTTGTCCGGCTTCAAGATAACCGACGTTCAGTGAGAAATAAGTCAACGAGCCGCTTGCATAACGGGTTGAGGTCTGCACACCGTTGTCTGCACTGATGTTGTAGCCAAGGCAATTCGGGGACTTGAAGTAAATGCAATATTCGCCGGCATCTTGTGCAAGAAATGTTACCGTTGCAGTTCCTTCACTTGAAGATGCGTCATGATAGAAGCTTCCGTTCGCAAGATTTGCAGCATTTGCGGTGAGTTCGCCGGTTGTTGAAATATCTGCTTCGGGTACAACGCTTTCAAGTACATCAGTAACTCCTGTTGCGAGCTCAAAATATCGATTCTGATTTACAAACGGATTACTTCCGCCGTAATCCGCCCATGTGCCCATATCATTGTTGACAGAGAATGCAACAGGCAAATAATAATTATATTCATAGGCATCAAAAACATCGTTGCTTGTTACATAAGAATACATGCTACCTTCTTGCAGAAGATTGTTTTTGTCATAGATATACTTTAAGCCGAACATTGAGTTGTAAACAGCTGTTTGCGGATTATAGGTATAACTGTTGATGCCATTACTGAATAAGCCGAATTGTCTGTGAAGCTTCGATGTGGTTTCGTATGCCATTGATGAGAAAACAGATATGCCGTTGTAATCCAACCAGCTCGAGTCCATTCTTGTCAAAAGACGTGAACGTTCTTCTCTATAGAACAGTTCGTTATCATTTTCAGCTTCGTAAGAATCGATTGTTGCTGATATATCCTGGAAATCATAATAGTCACCGGCATATGCATCCTTGGGCTGTGACATGACATAATTAGCACCATTTGCTATTGTCAACTCACAGAGAACCACACAAACAAGGGCCATGGCAATAGTGTCTTTTTTCAATCTGTTTGATGAAATGAGAGTCAACAAGGCGGTCAGAATAATAACAAACGCAATGTTGATCATCAGCGTAAATTCGCCTACATTTTTTGAGCCGAGCTCCTGCACCAAAACTATGAAGGCGAGAATCGCAACACCCGTGCCGAGGATGAATTTCTCGGAATGCTCCTTGATGTGAAGAAATGCTTCGTAGGAAAGTGTAAGAAGAATGAAAGAGTAAGCAAATGAATAACGATAGGGAAGGTCGTTCGGATAGTGCATGCCGTGCCAGAAGTAATTGAGGAAATTAAGCACAAAGCTTGCATAGAAGAAAATCAACAAGGCACATGTCAGTGCTTTTCTTTTCTTGG
>JAZOWJ010000181.1:0-11863 GCA_045659125.1 Acutalibacteraceae bacterium | reverse complement strand
CAGAAGTGCTTGTTGCGGTAAGATTTACGCCGGTTACATGACAGTTTTCAAAGTTTTGTGCAGAGGAAGTGTAACCGACAAAACCGCCGAGATACTGTGCCGCTATTGCATTTACATTAATAACAGTGCAGTTTTTGATGGTGTTATTTGCTGTTATACTGCCGAACATACCACCCGCATATTTTGCGGTTGCTTTTACGTTGACATTTGTAACATAGCAATTCTCAACTGTTGCGGTTGTTTTCAGCAAACCGATCAGGCCGCCGACATAGGAAGCCCCATTAAGTTGAGCATTGTTGACGGTGCAGCTCTGAATCACGGGAGCAGTACCTTCTACCTGACCGACAAGACCACCGACATAAGATTTTATGCTGTTTGCACTTTCAACTTGCGTATTCTGCACATGGCAATTCAGGACCTGAGCGCCGTTGACCACTCCCACAAGAGAACCGGTGTAATCCAGAGCCGAAGTCACACGAACACCATCAAGAGTCAGATTCTTGACAACTGCCGTTGCGGCAATCTTGCCGAAGAAACCACGATCCGAGGCGGTTGTTGCAATCAGCACTCCGGAAACGGTCTTTCCGTTACCGTCAAAGATACCTGCATACTGATTTGCATGCTTTCCGATGGGGGTCCATTCGCGGAAATTAAGATTGATATTTTCCATCAGAATTGCATTGGCATTTGCATCTTCAGTCGATGCATTAACATGGCTCATAAACCAGCGAAGCTGATAGGCCGTGTAAATTTCATAATATCCGTCTGCATTCAGGACGGGCGGATTTGCCTGTCCGATGACTGGATAGCCGTTTGTGAAGTCATTATTATATTGTCTCCAGATGCCGCTGATGCTGTCAAGAATATTGGCAAGCGTACCGTCTCGAACTTCATCAACCGTAACCATTTCAACAAGATCGGCCGTTTCACTGCCGATAGCAGGAAGTGCACCGTTTTCCGAAGCAAAGCAATCGGTGAATGTTCCGCTTGTCTTATAACCCGCAAATGAACCAACACAAGCTGCCGTACTTGCAATTTCTGCATTTGCATAACATTCTTTAATAAGGTGTGCGGCATTGTCTGTTTTTCCGATAAAGCCGCCGATATTCTGACCGTCACCATCAATGATGGTTTTTGCAACATAAGACCAAGTGATACTGTTGGCTGTTGACCAACCGCAGACACCGATGAAACCACCCGTATTTGCTGCAGCGGTACTTGCTGCAGTGGGATGCAATTCGGCATTTACCACAAAGCTCTTTTCAATCTGCGAACCTGCCGCAAGATTACCCGAGAAGCCGCCGATGGTGCCGATTGCAGAAATCTGCAAATCATGTACTTCACACTCATTTGCGGTCATTTTTGCATTTGTATAACCTGCAAAACCGCCGACATAGGGATCTGTACCCGTTGCGTTGATGGAAACATTTTGCGTTTTGCATTTATTCATATTTGCAGCTGCAGAAAGATAACCGATGAAACCGGCCGCATATTTGTCACTATTTATAGTGATATTCTGTGTTGCACAGGAAACAAAGTTTGCAGTTTTGTAATTTTCACCGATAAAGCCGCCAACATAACTGCCGCTGTCTGTCACAGAAACATCACAGACATTGCAATTTTCAAAGCTTGCATTACCTGCATAATGTCTGCCGATAAAGCCACCGACATAATTCACAGCGGAAATAGTATTGGGTGCATCCGCAGCAATAGCCTCAACCGAACAATCCGTTACGGTAATACCACCCTGCGATTCACCGATGAATCCGCCGACATTACCATTGGTGGAGATAATATAAATACCTTTGACAACAGAATCAGAGATATTGCAAGCATTCGCATAACCGACCATACCACCGACATAATTGCTTGTAGCAGAAATGGAAACATTTTCAGCAATGCAGTCAGCAATCGTTGTTGCAACATCAATTCTTGCAGCCAGACCACCGACATACTTGGAACCGCTGATTTCAGCATTGACAACTCTGCAGCTTGTGATTGCAGAAGCGTTAGTACGGATATAGCCGACAAGACCTGCTGCACTTTCGCAGCCTGTAGTATCAATCAGAACATTTCTGACTTCGCAATTGTTGAGAGTAACACCGTTTGCAACACCGACAAGTGCAGCGGAATAGCTGCGGTTGCCGTTGACAGTCACACCGTCAAGAGTCAGATTTTCAATCGTTGCATTGGTAACCTGACCGAAGAAACCACGATCGACCGAAGTGGAAGAAATCAGAACACTGCTGATCACATGATGATTTCCGTCGAAATGACCTGCATATCGTTTACCGTCATTACCAATGGGCTCCCAAGTACGGTTCTTGAGGTTGATATCTGCCATCAAAATGGCATTGATATTCAGATTACCGTCATTGACAGCATCTCGGAACCAACGAAGCTGGAAGGAATTATAGATTTCATAATAACCGTTTTCATTCAAAACAGGTGGATCAGCAGTACCGATTTCGGGCCAGCCTGCAACAAGATCATTATTGTGCTGTTTCCATACTTCCGTAACATTATTGAGTTCATCAGCAAGTTCACCGTTATGCACCTGGTCTGATGTTACCGGTGTAATTGCAGATTCATCACCGCCGACAAATGCAGTTGCGCTGCCGACAAGCGGATATGTTTCATAAGCAGTCGCAAAACAGTCTGCATACACACCCGTTGCACGTTGACCGATGAACGAGCCGACAAATTTCTTTGTGCTGTTCAAAGAATTGACAGAAGCATAGCATTCACTGATGATATGCTTGACATTATTTGTGTTACCGATAAAGCCACCGACATTGCCTGCATTCACAGCATCAATGTCAACACCGTATGCGTAACAATACTGCACAGTGTTAATACCGCCCCAACCGACTACACCAATAAAGCCACCGATGTAGGCGCTGTCAGAGGTTGAAGCACTGCTGATGCTGACATTAACAACACCCGATTTGACAACAGAAGTTGCTTTACACAAGGTGCCGGAGAAGCCGCCCATATAGTTATTACCGGTCAAGGAAATATCTTCAACAAGGCAGCTTTCATAGGTGCTTGCAGTTTCTGAAGAAGCACCGTAAATACCGCCGATATAGGAATCACCCGATGTTGCGATAATGTCAATATTTCTGACTGTAACACCATTGAGAGAAACAGCAGAATTCATATAACCGCTGATACCGCCGATATATTGTGTAGCCTTGATTCGGTTCAAAGTTTCAGTACCGGTTACGGAACAATTGACAAGCGACGGAGTTGTACCTTCCACTCTGCCGAACATGGCACCGACATTGGAGGAGGTGCTTTCAACATCAAAGCCTTTCACATGGCAGTTGGTAAAATCAGTTCCTGCAACAAGGCCTGCAAAACCGCCTGCATAAGTGCTGGTCGCACGAAGCGTAACATTATCAACACGGCAGTCTGCAACCGTACACAGCGCATTGATTCTGCCGAACATACCACCTGTGTACTGCGCACCGTTGACGCTGACAGTATCCACATTGCAATTTTCAACCGAGATTGCAGTATCCACATAACCGACCATACCGCCGACATAGGATGCAGCTTTGATGTTCACATTTTTAACGGTAATATTTTTGATGCTGCCGCGCAGAACACCCGCCAGTGCACCTACATAAGATGCGGTGGACTGCACACTGACATTTTCAAGGGTCAGATCCGACACTGTAAATGTTGCGGCTGTAGATCCGAAAAAGCCCTGATTATCCGCAGTAGCAGAAATATTGACATTCTTGACTGTTTTCTGATTACCGTTGAAAGTACCTGTGTAACGCTGTGAATTGTTGCCCATGGAGAACCATGCTTTGTTGCTCAAATCAATATCCGCCATCAGAATCGCATTGGCATTCACATTGCCTGCGTTTACATACTTGACAAACCATTCAAGCTGATAAGATGTATAGATTTCATAATAACCTTCCGCATTCTGTGTCGGAGCAACAATAGCCCCATCATCAATGACGGGATAGCCGTTTTCATAATCGTCGTTCAGATTCTTCCATACAGGAGTAACGGCATTGAGTTTATTTTCCAGTGTTCCGTCATATACATCAGCAGAAGTAATACCTGTTATACCTGCTTCATTGCCTGCGGTCAAAGCTGTTGCGCTACCGACAAGCGGAAGGTCTGCAACATTGACAGCAAACAGATTGCTGTAATTACCTGTTGTGCGATTGCCGAGGAATGCACCTGCATAGGCATTTGCAGAAGAAACGAAAACTGCATTGACATAACATTCACTGATATTATGCACGGAAGAATCAGCCAGACCGATAAAGCCGCCGACATTTTTACCGTTGGCTTTGACGGAAACATTCTGTGCAAAGCTGTACTGAATCTTATTCGGCGTTCCCCAACCGACAGTGCCTATGAAGCCGCCGACACAGACATTGGTGGTTGCAGTAGTCTGTGTGGATTCAATCTGTGCATGAGCCACACTTGAGAAAAGAATTTCACTACCAGCAGCAAGGTTAGACGAGAAACCGCCGAGATAGTAAGGACCAGTCACGAAAGCCGTATTAACATGACAATCGGTTATAGTATTCTTCGCATTTATATAGCCGAAGAAGCCGCCTGCATAGGTCGGACCCGTAGTACCTTTTAGATCAATCGACTGCACGGTACAGTTTTCATAAGAACCGGTCTTGCCGGCATAACCATTGAAGCCACCGACATACTGCGTGCCTTCGATCTGTGCATCATAAACGGAACAAGCAGTAAAGTAGGCAGAAGTGTTGTTTTCACCGACAAAGCCGCCGACATAAGCATTGGTAGCCGGGATATCCGTTGAAACAACAGCACAACCATCAACGGTAAGTGATGCTCCGTCATAAATACGACCAATGAAGCCGCCGATATATTTTGTACCACCTACAAAATTGTCTTTTCCATCATAGGGCTGTACGGAGCAATTGCTGATTACTGCAGCAATATCCTGCGTTTCGCCGATAAATCCACCATTATTGGTGTTTGTAGATGTAATATAAACGCCGGTTACAGAGCAATTGTCAATCCTTTCAATCGCAGCCCACGCAATAAAGCCTGCAGCGAATGCGCCGGTAGCGTTGATTGTGACATTAGTTACGGAGCAATCCGTGTAAGTTGCCTGCTTTTCGGTCTTACCGATAAAACCGGCATTATACTGGTCACCGCTGATGTTGACATTTTCAGTATGACAATTTACAAATGAAGCCGGATTTGTGCCGAGCAAGCCGATAAAACCGCCGTTGCAGCTCTTGCCTGCATTATTGATCGTAACATTCTTTACAGTACAATTTTCAAAAGTACCGCCGAGTGATACGCCAACCAGGCCTCCTGCGTAATCACGCACGGTTGTGATGGAAACCCCGTCAAGAGTGAGATCCGTAACACTTGCATTGTTTGTTTTACCAAAGAATCCGCGATCAACTGCGGTAGTAGAAATACTTACATTCTTGACGGTAAAGCCATTGCCGTCAAAGTGACCTGCGTAACGCTTGGAATCGTTACCGATAGGATACCAATCTCTGTTTTTGAGATCAATATCAGCCATCAGTTTTGCATTCGCTGTCAGTTCTCCTGCATTAACGGTATCTCTGAACCAACGAAGCTGGAATGAGTTGTAAATTTCATAATAGCCGTCTTTCAATTCAGGCAAAGCGGCTTCACCGATTTCGGGCCATCCGTTTTCGGTGTCATCATTATGCTGCTTCCATACAGCGGTGATGTCTGCGAGATTTTCCGTCAAAGTACCATCTTTGACATCATCGGAAGAAACCGCAATCACATTCGCATTTGCATGACTCTGCCCTGCTGTTGCAGAACCAACAGTCGGAAGACCGTCAATCACAACAGCATAACAGTCTGTTGTAGTACCCGAATCCAATCTGCCGAGGAAGGACCCGACATAGGTCTTGGTGGAATTGACAGCAACGGCATTTGCATAAACTTCTTTGATCTGATGTGCAGCATTGTCCATCTTGCCGATAAAACCGCCGACATTCAGGCTGTCTGCATCAATTGAAACATTCTGTGCAAAGCAATACTGCACCGAGTTTGCAGTGCTCCAACCAATAATACCGACAAAGCCGCCTATTGCATAATCTCCATTGGTATAAACAGCAGTCGATTTGATTTCGGCATTGACAACGGATGATTTCTGCACGCTTGAGCCTTTATTCAGCACACCCAGGAAGCCGCCGATGTTTGCAGTGCCCGTCAGTTTTGCGTCAACCACATTACATTCATCAATCGAAACGACCTTTTCGGTAATATAACCACCAAAACCTGCGGTATAAGACGGAGTGGCTGTGCCCGTTATGTCAATATTGCAGACATCGCACTTTTTGTATGCAGATGCAACATTCATCGAGCCGATAAAGCCTGCATTGTACTGCGTACCTGTAATGATAACCGTATCAACATCACAATTCTCAAAGGAAGAAGCAGAATTGCTTTGACCGATAAAACCGCCGAGCAGAGTTTTACCGCTGATCATGATATTTTTTACATTACAATCTTTAGCATTAAATGCACTGTTATTTTCACCGACAAAACCGCCGATTCTGTCCCCTGTAGCAGCAATCTGCATATCCTCAACAGAGCAATTTGTAAATGTACCCGTACCGCTATAGGAACGACCTGCAAAACCGCCGATATAGGATGTACCTTTTATTGTATTTGGCTTGCTTTCATCAAGAGCAATAACTTTACAATTGATAAATGTAGGAGCAGTGTTCTGCGTTTCGCCGACGAAACCACCAGCATTGGAATTTGTGGAATTGATATAAACACTTTGTACGGTGTTATTTTCAGAAGTGACATTATACACATAACCAAAAGCACCGCCGATATAAGCTGCAGTGGATGTAATTGAAATATTTTTAGCAAGACAATCATTTACAGTTCCCTTGACTTCAGATCTGCCGATCAGACCACCGATACTGCCCGAGCCTGTCAGGGTTGCATTTTCAACCGTACAATTGATGACGGTATATTGATTGGTTCTTGCAAAACCGATAAGACCACCAATTCGTTCATAGCCTACCGTGTTGACTGCAATGTTGCGAACCGTACAGTTCTCAATCGATGCACCGTTTATGATGCCAACAAGGCCGCCCGCATAATTACGGTTGCCGCTGATTGTTACACCATCAAGTGTAAGATTTTTGATGGTTGCATTGGTGACCTGACCAAAGAATCCGCGATCATAGGAGGTGGTCAAAATTGCTATATTATAAATTGTATGGCCGTTACCGTCAAAGGTACCCGTATATCTGTCAGCATCAGAATTGCCGATAGGATCCCATACTCTGTTTTTAAGGTCAATATCATCCATCAGAATGGCATTGATATTAACATTCGATGCATTGACCTGATCCCTGAACCAACGAAGCTGGAAAGAATTATAAATTTCATAGAATCCGTCAGCATTCAGAACCGGAGGTTCAGCATTGCCGATTTCGGGCCATCCTGCAATAAAATCATCATTATGCTGGACCCAGATTTCAGTGACATCGTTCAGCTTGTCGGTTAGTCCACCTGTAAAGATTTCTTCATTTGTAACAGCTGTAATGCCGGTTTCCGTGCCTGCCGCAAAAGCCGTGCCGCTGCCGACAAGCGGATAGGTGTCGCTGTCTGTTACAAAGCAATCATTGAACGTACCCGTTGCACGCTGACCAACAAACATACCGACATATTTATTTGTGCTGTTGATGGAATCAACCTGCGCATAACATTCAGTAAAGACATGCACTTTATTATTGGTATATCCGGCAAAACCGCCAACCTGACCTGCCGACGGAGCATTGATTGTTACTCCGACCGCATAACAGTAAGTGATCGTATTGATTCCTTCCCAACCGACATTACCAAAGAAGCCACCAAGTCGTGCTTCTGCGGATGTTGAGGTAGAATTGATTGTTACATTGACGACAGAAGATTTATTGATTGTGGATGTTTTGCAGAAAGCATAGCTGAAGCCGCCGATGTAGTTGACACCGTTAAGAATAACATCTTTGACATGACAATTTACATAAGTGCTGGAAGATTCCGAGGAAGAACCGAAGAAGCCGCCAATATAGGAAGAAGAATTGGAAGCAGTCACTTCAATATTTTCAGCATAACAATCCGAAATATTCACAGCTGTATTCATATAACCGACAAAAGCGCCGAGATACTGTGTACCACTTACGGAATGCATGGTGTCCGTACCCTTGACAGAACAGTTTTTGACTGTCGGAGTTGTTCCGCTGATTCGTCCGATAAATGCACCTGCGTGAGCCTTACCTGTATTGATATAAACACCGGTAACATGGCAATTCTCTATGTCAGATCCATTGACCACACCAATAAGAGAACCGCTGTAGTCATTGCTGCCCGTCACACTCACATTTTGCAGATTCAGGTTCTTAATAACAGCATTGACATTTGTCTTGCCGAAGAAACCTCGTTCAACACCAGTTACGGTTATGTAAATATTGCTGACGGTAAAGCCATTGCCATCGAAAATACCATTGTATTGCTTTGCATCGCTGCCGATTGGAGTCCAGTCTTTATTATGCAAATCGATGTCTGCCATCAGCTTTGCATTGATTGTGAGATTACCGCCATTGACCTGCTTCATGAACCATTCAAGCTGATAGCCGTTATAGATGAGATAATACCCATCAGCTAGCTCAGGAGCAACCGCGGCTTCACCAACAGTCGGATAAGTGTCTGTTGTTTGCGTCCAGACATTTGTAACACTGTTCAGAGCAGCACAAAGAGTTCCGTCAGTCACATCAGTTTGGGTGATAGCTGTGATGCCGCTTTCAGTTCCTGCAACTCCTGCTGTTGCACTACCGACCAAAGGTAGTGTATCAACTGCAGTTACAAAGTTATCCGCAAAGAAGCCTGTTGCAATTCTGCCAACAAAACTGCCCGTATAGGTGGCAGTACCACCAAACGAAGTAAGTTGCAGATAATTTTCACGGACATTATGCTTATTCGACTGTGAATAACCGATAAAACCTCCGAGATAGGATTTGTTACTACCGTCTATGCTTGCATTCACGACATAGTTATACTGCAATGTATTAGCAGAACCTGTAAGATTACCGACAAAGCCGCCGTTATAGGTATTATTCGTCTGCATGACAAGATTTTCAACACCGCATTTTGTAACGGCAGAACCACCGGTAATAAGCCCTGCAAAACCGCCGTTATACTGCGTTCCGATGATACTGATATCCTTAACAAAGCAGTTTTCGGCTGTCATTTTTGCATTTGCATAACCTGCAAAACCGCCACGATAAGTAGAAGAACCTTTGAGATCTGCAGCGGTAACGGAACAATTGTTGAATGTATTAGCAACATTGAATCCACCGACGAATCCACCTTCATACGTGCTGCTTGCAGTCAGATCCGCATTCTGCACATGGCAATCGGCATAAGAGATTGCTTTATCATATGCATAACCGACAAAACCACCAACATAGCTTGTGCCGCTGACGGTTACATCGTTTACATTACAATTTTCAACCGTGCCGCCTGTCAGAAGACCTGCAAAACCGCCAGTATAGGCACCGGTTGAAGTTACATTAACACTGTTGACTGAGCAACCGGAAATAGTACAAGCCGCAGTAGGCCGTCCGATCAAACCACCAACATCCTCAGTGCCGGATACTTCCAGATCATACGTATGGCAATTTTCAACTGTTGCAGCAACAGTAATGCGGCCGATAAGTCCACCGGCATAGGTTTTACCGCTGATGGTTGAATACGCATCCGTACCGCGTACAGTACAATTTCTGACCACCGGAGAAGTACCTTCAACCTGACCGAGCAATCCACCGAAATAGCTGTTTGAAGTCGCAAGATACACACCCGTAACATGGCAATTTTCAACTGTACCGCCATTGATAACACCTGCAATTGTGCCGGTGTAATTACGGGAAGTCATAATGCGAACAGTGTCAAGATTGAGATTACGGATGGTTGCATTCTGCGTTTTACCGAAAAGACCTCTGTCCACCGAAGTTGTGGTAATGTAAACATTGGAAACAGTAAAGTTATTACCGTCAAAAGTACCCTCATATCGCTTGGAATCATTACCAATCGGTGTCCATACCTGTCCGGACAAATCTATATCAGCGGTAAGCACTGCATTGTATGAAGTATTGCCGGCATTTACCTGTGCCGCAAACCAGGCAAGCTCCTCTGCTGATCCAATCTGATACACACCGTCTGCCACAGACGGCTGTGAGCTGGTCGCACCATCCCATGCGTCAGCAAAAACAGCAATACCCGGGACAGCAGAACTGAAACAGGATAAGATCAGCACCACAGATAACAACATGCTGATCCATTTTTTTGCAGAAACATATTTTTTTCGCATAACAATCATACCTCCTGTTAATATATATAAAATATTTTATCATTTTGCAAAAAATATGTCAACAATGCTCAATGAAAAACATTGCCAAAAATTTTTGCTATTTTTTTTACATGTTATAAAAAAAGTTCTTGACTTTTGCAGCAAGTAGTGCTATTATTATGCATGTCGTCAAGACATGCGGATGTGGCGGAATTGGCAGACGCGCTAGATTCAGGTTCTAGTGAATGCAAGTTCATGTGGGTTCAAGTCCCGTCATCCGCACCATATTGAGTATTCATAAGGGATTTGACCTGTGAATACTCAATTTTTTTGCTTAAAATAGAGTTTTGTTATCATTTAATAGTTTTTATGTATCATCGCATTCCTTTCGGAGTGCGACTTTTTTTGTTATGCTGACTTTTCTGTAGGTTTTGCAATATAACCTATTGCTACACCCTGACGGGTATCTGCTGTGAAGCAAGGTTCGTCGTTTTCGGGTATTTCAAGATAACCTACAAAGTTGTAGTGAATCACTACTCTCTGCGTTTTGTTTTTACCCTTTCCCTCTGCCTCATACACATCAACGTGGTCAATGAGCTCGTGGATAAGTGGTGCTGTGATAGTATCCATATCAAGGAACTTTCTTATCGCACCGATAAACATATCCTTGCTGTGCTGAACTGTCTGCATATTTGCTACCTTTTCTCTCAGGTTAAATATCCTGAACTTCAGTTCTGTTCTCTCAACCTCATACTTATGAGACATGTGAGTAAACCATTCATCCGTAACCTTGCCTGTTGCGTTGTCCTCATACAGTTTTTCATAAAGAGAAGCAACTGACTGTTGACGGACTATTGCTTTCTGCAACTGCTCCTCAAGATGCTTTTTCTCGTCATAGAAATCCTTGTTTGTTTTCTTTTCAAGGATATCAACTAGAAGTTCCTCATCCTTTTGTAGCATTATCGCAAGGCGTTTAAGCTCAAAGATGACTATCTGTTCAAGAGCATCTGCACGGATATAGTGCCTTGTCTGACAAGTACCACGGGTATCCTTTACATAATTACTGCAACTGAAATAATGAATATCCTTGTTGACGGTATTGGTATGATAACTCATATTACTGCCGCAATCCGCACAACGGATAAGACCGCTGAAGATATGCTTTCTTGCATTCTCTTTTTTAGGTGCACTGCGTTTTGTTCTTGCTGTATGCTTCTGTACCATTTCCCAAGTGTCTCGGTCAATGATTGGCTCGTGAACATCCTTGAAGATTTTCCAATTCTCTACAGGGTTATCAATACGGGTTTTGTTCTTGAAGTTTTTGGAATAGGTCTTGAAGTTGATAACATCACCACAATACTCTTGCTGTGCCAATATCTTTTGGACAGTAGTTTTACACCACTTGTACGGATTCGGTTGAGTTTTCTTACCGCCACGGTTTAAGCCTTTACTTTGCCAATATGCCATGGGGATAAGAATCTCTCGCCTCTGTAATTCTCCTGCAATAGCTTCGTT
>JAZOWJ010000180.1:0-3430 GCA_045659125.1 Acutalibacteraceae bacterium | reverse complement strand
TTTCAGTCGTTGTTTAATTTTCAAGGTCCGTGTCTCGCTTTCCTGACTCACTATCGTGTGTCTCTCGCGAGTGCCTGATTATCTTACCACATCTTCAAGCGTTTGTCAAGTACTTTTTTAAACTTTTTTCAAAAAGTTTTTTAAGCTCTTTTTTCAACCTCTGTCCGTTCGGTGTCTCTCCGCACCCTGCGGTTTCCTACTCGATCTTCGGTTTCGTGCGCTCTTCGGTGTGTTCCTCAGTGCTCAATAGTTATACACTATTTTCAAGCTTTTGTCAAGCCCTTTTTTTGAACTTTTTCAACTTTTTTTGAGAAGCTTCAGAAGTTCATTTTCAACCTGTTCCGTTCGGTGTCTCTCCGCACTTCCGTCGGTTTCCTACGCGGCATTCGGTTTACTTGCGCTCTTTGGCGTGTTCCTCAGAGCTCGTTATTTATACACCATTTTTGTGCATTTGTCAATACCTTTTTCGGGCTTTTTTGACTCTTTTCTAAAACGGCGCCGGGTGTTTCAAAGCCGCCTTACACCGGCATCTCCAATGCGTTCAATGTGTTGCACAACATCTTGCGCATACTCACTTTCAGGCAACAAGATATCCTGCAGGGGAATCAGAGCGAATGCACGCTCCCACATGCGCGGATGCGGAACGGTCAGCTCCTGTGTGCTGCGTTGCTCCCCCTCATACAGCAAAACATCTATATCTATTACTCTCGGCGCATTACGGAAGCTGCGTTCACGACCGAGTGCAGCTTCAATTCCCAGGCAAGCACCAAGCAGAGCTTCGGGGGTAAGGTCGGTCACGACACGCACACATTGATTTGTAAAATCAGGCTGATCGAGATAACCGACAGGAGCAGTAACATAATAAGGAGAAACGGCATCCACCTGCAGCATGGGAACATGATTGAGTGCATCCACAGCTTTTGCAAGCTGTTGAGCCGCATCACCGAGATTTGCACCGAGTCCGAGATAAGCAACCGCCATCACACTCTGCTCCTTTCAATTTCAACTGCAACAAAACCGAAATCTGCTTTGATGGGCGCTTCAGGCTTGCGCAGGGTGACTTTCACAGTCTGCACTTTTTCGAAATTATCAAGCACGCAATCAGCAACCACCTGTGCGGCACGTTCAATAAGATCATATTTGTTTTCAGTAAAGACCTTTGTGACCGCTTTGACGATTTTTGCATAGTTGACGGTATCATTCAGGTCATCAGTCTGACCGGGCTGACGCAAATCAGCGGTACAGACAATATCGAGATAAAAATTCTGTCCGTTTTCCTTTTCTTCGGGATTGACACCGTGATAGGCAAATATATGAAGATTATTTATTATTATTTTATCCATAGATAGATCAGATCCTTTCAAGCATTTCTTTGTGTTCCTTTACATCGTGCACCCGCACAATGCAGCTTCCCTTTTCGGTTGCGATTTTATCAAACAGCAGCGTTCCCTGCAAGCGGTCTGCAGGATGCGATGCATTTGTCAATTCACCGACAAATCGTTTACGGGATAATGCAGTCAGCAAAAACGAGCCGTGGGTATTCAATTTTTCAAGATTGTCGAGCAGCTCCTCATTCTGCTGTGTGTTTTTTGCAAAGCCGAAGCCCGGATCAAACATAAGCTGCCCGGATGAAATGCCCGCATTTGTTGCACGTGTATAAAAATAATCAAAGAATTCCTGCACAGCCGCAAGCACACCGTGCGGATATTGCACATCATTTTCCGATGCACCGACAGAATGCATGGCAATCCAGCCTGCGTTGTATTTGCGGACAACCTGCGCCATGTCTTCCGAATAACCGCTGACATCATTGATGATATCTGCTCCGTTCGCCAGTGCAAGATGCGCAACAGTCGGTCGGAAGGTATCCACAGAAATCGGGATTTTCAATTTCCCCTGCAAAGCCTGCAGAACGGGAAGCAGGCGGTTGATTTCTTCAAGCTCGGAAACAAACGATGCACCCGGTCTTGTGGACACCGCACCGATGTCAATAAAATCCGCACCGTCTTCCTGCATTTTCAAGGCCTGCCGGACCGCATCATCAACAGCCAAAAACTGTCCGCCATCCGAAAAAGAATCGGGGGTTACATTGAGAATTCCCATTATATATATTTTATCATTATAATAGTGTTTTCCGCGACACACAAAATGTTCCATAATGCACCTGTTTGTTTTGTATTCCTGCTTTATATTACAATGAAAAGAAAAAAAAGTCAACGAGCAGCATTTTTTTCCTGTTGCATATTGATTATTGAACGAAAATGGTGTAAACTGTTATGATGTAAAATAATATATTGGAGAAATATATATGAAAGCTGTTATTACTGTTACCGGCAAAGACAATGTTGGTATCATTGCAGGCGTCAGCACACTGTGTGCAGACAAGGGTGCAAACATTCTTGACATTACGCAGAGCGTTCTGAGCGAATACTTCGCCATGATCATGCTTGCAGATATCGATGCACTGACCATTCCGTTTTCGGATTTTGTTGATATGCTTGCTGCATATGGCGATGAAAGAGGGCTTATTGTCAGCGCCATGCATGAAGATATCTTCAATACCATGCACCACATCTGATGCGGAGGAAAAACCATGCTTAATACCGCAGACATACTTGAAACCATCAGCATGATCCGACAGGAAAACCTGGATATCCGTACCATTACGATGGGTATTTCCCTGTTCGACTGTGTCAGCGAGGACGAAAACCGTCTTTGCGACAAGATCTATGACAAAATCACAAAAAGTGCCGAGCACCTTGTGCAGACGGGTATGGATATTGAAAAGCAATACGGTATTCCCATTGTCAACAAGCGCGTTTCGGTGACCCCGATTTCGCTCATCGGCGGCAGCATTTCCCCCGATGGCTACCTTAAAATCGCACAAACCCTTGACCGTGCCGCAGACACCCTCGGTATCAACTTTATCGGCGGATTCTCTGCACTCGTACATAAGGGTTTTACCGTCGGCGCACAGAATCTCATCAGTGTAATTCCCTATGCACTGCGTGACACCAACAAGGTTTGCTCCTCGGTCAATGTTGCAACAACCAAAGCAGGCATCAACATGGATGCAGTCAAGCTTATGGGCAGCACCATCCGCAAAACGGCAGAGCTGACGGCAGACCGTGATTCCATCGGCTGCGCAAAGCTTGTTGTGTTTGCTAATGTGCCGCAGGACAATCCCTTTATGGCAGGTGCCTTCCACGGCATCGGGGAGCCCGAAACGGTTATCAATGTCGGCGTTTCCGGACCCGGTGTTGTCAGCTCCGCCATTGAAAGAGCAGGTGACTGCGATCTTTCAACCCTTGCGGACATCATCAAGAAAACCGCATTCAAGATTACCCGTGTAGGTCAGCTCGTTGCCGGTGAAGCCGCAAGCAGACTGGGTGTTCCGTTTGGCATCGTTGACCTTTCCCTTGCTCCCACA